>DAICZN010000045.1 GCA_027311105.1 Gallionella sp. | reverse complement strand
TTCCGTGTCGCCCTGTGGGTTGGCGAGCCGGTTGATGAATCATTGGCGATAAAGTGCACACCGAACCAGAGTCCGGTTGCGCGAAATTACCACAGCGTGTACAAAGCGTCTGTCTGAGCCCATCAACAACCGGTGTGTGCCTCCGGCCGGAAAGGCAGGGAATTGCTCCCTGGGTTTATGTCAAGTGAAGGGCTGGTCATGGAAGAACGGAAAGTCTCATACTTTGGCCGCATTGTTTTTATTGCAGCGGAAGTTTTTCTCATCAGTTTCCTGGATTATTCGATAGCGAACGCCCTTCCCGTCGAAATGGCGCGTTACATTTCCCTGGATGTGCTGTATTGCCTGCCTATCATACAAACGGCGCGGCTGACTGCGCTCCATGCCATGCGCCGTTACGACACGCAAACCTCCACATTCGTCGGGGTGGCAATCGCGCTTGTCTGGAGCGCCACCGAGGTGCTTGTCAGCTGGCCGTATTTCCCGGTATCTGCGTTTGTATTGAACACCTTTACCCGCAGCGTGGTATTCACGGTGATCGGTCGGGTGCTGGTCAAGTTGTGGAGGGAGAGGAAGTATGCATACCTCGATAATTTGACCGGGTTGGCGAATCGCCTGGATCTTCTGGAAAAACTGGAAACCGAGCAGGGCCGCAGCGAACGTACCGGCAGGCCATACAGTTTGCTGTTGATTGATATTGACCGGTTCAAAAAGTTGAATGACGACTTGGGGCATCATGTCGGCGATCAGGCGCTCAAGGCCATGGCCGGCATATTAAAATCAAGTTCCAGGCAAGTTGACGTACCGGCACGCCTGGGCGGTGACGAGTTTGTGCTGTTGCTGCCTGAAACTGACAAGCTTTCCTGCGATATCCTGGTCAAGCGGATGGAAGCGTCCGCGCAACAGATTTTCGCAGAACATTCCTGGCCGATATCGCTGTCGATAGGCATGACCACCAATATAGGCAAAAATATAGATGCGGAAATGGTGATCCGATTGGCAGACGAGAACATGTACCAGGCCAAAAAGTTAAAGCAGAAGATGATGCAGGGCGATGGCGGCCGGTGATCCCTGGGATTTTAAAAAACCCGCTTGCGACGCCCCGGCACGCCCTGCTTGAAACAGTGTCTTGTGCCTCATGCTGAAATCCAGTCAAGAAATGTCGGCTTCTTTTGTTGGGATAAAAATCAGGATGCGCATTGCTGCCCGGGCTTCGGCGAGAATACTCATGCTTGCTTTCCTGCTGGTTGCGGGACAAACAGTGCATGCCGAAGAGAAACTGAACATCGCCGCTGCGGCCGATCTCAAATTCGCCATCGACGAGATCGTTCTGTTGTTCAGGAGCGCGCATCCCGCGGCGAAAATTGAAACAACCTATGGCTCGTCCGGTCAGTTCAGCACACAAATCCGCCAGGGCGCACCCTATGATGTGTTTTTTTCAGCCGATATCGATTACCCGCGCGCGCTGCAGGCCGAAGGCTACAGCGCATCCGAAGTCCGGACCTACGGGGTTGGGCGCATTGTGCTGTGGGGTCAGTCGCGCAATACCGGCACCATGGCCTTGCAAGATCTTGCCGACCCCGGTATCCGGAAAATAGCCATAGCGAATCCACTGCATGCGCCCTATGGCAAGCGCGCCGAACAGGCGCTCAGGGCCGCCGGCGTATGGGAAAGGGTAAAATCCAGGCTGGTATACGGCGAGAACATCGCGCAGACTGCGCAATATGTCCGGACCGGCAACGCGCAGGTCGGCATCATCGCGCTGTCGCTGGCGCTCAGCCCGGAACTGGCAAGTCATGGAAGCTATGCCCTGATCCCGGAAACCCTGTACCAGCCGCTGGTGCAGGGTTACATCATCACCAGGCGCGCAGCTGACAATCCGCTGGCGCACGAATTTGCGCTGTTCATGTCGGGCAAGGAGGCGCGCGCCATCATGACCCGTTACGGGTTTGCGTTGCCGGGCCCGGCGCATTAACGCGATGGATACCGCCTACTCTGCCGACCTGTCAGCGCTCTGGCTCACCTGCAAACTGGCCACGGTGGTGACAATTATCCTGCTGCTGATCGGAACCCCGATCGCGTGGTGGCTGTCGCGCACGCGTTCCTGGTTCAAGGGGGTGATCGGCGCCGCGGTGGCGCTGCCCATCGTATTGCCGCCGACCGTGATTGGTTTTTATTTGCTGGTGGCGATGGGGCCGGGCGGCCCGCTGGGGGAACTCACGCAAGCACTGCACCTGGGTGTGCTGCCTTTCACTTTTCCCGGGCTGGTTGTCGCATCGGTGATCTATTCGCTGCCATTTGTCGTGCAGCCGCTGCAGAATGCTTTTGAAGGCATACCCGGGCGCACGCTTGAAGCTGCCGCGACACTGCGCGCCTCCGCGCTGGACAGATTTTTCAGCGTCGCATTGCCGCTGGCCAGGCCCGGTTTGCTGACTGCGACCGTGCTCGGCTTTGCGCACACCGTCGGCGAATTTGGCGTGGTGCTGATGATAGGCGGCAATATCCCGGACCAGACCAGGGTGGTGTCGGTGCAGATCTACGACCATGTCGAAGCAATGGAATACGCGCAGGCGCATTGGTTGTCTGGGGCGATGCTGGTATTCTCTTTTGCGGTGCTGCTGGCCCTGTACACGCTCAACCCGGGCGGGAAACGCAAATGATTCCGGGAGCCGAAATTCAAGCCATCGGGCACACGGAGACCCTGGCCATCCAAGCCGCTTTTCCCGTTCAACTTGATGCAGGATCAGCACCTTGCCTCAACCGGGCTTTTTCTCTGCGATCCCTGCGGCCAACGGTATTCCTGGAATGATTCATGCCCGCTTCAAACTCGGTTACCCGAACTTCGTGCTGGATGTCGATATTGATCTGCCGGGTTACGGCATTACTGCACTGTTTGGCCCGTCCGGTTCCGGCAAGACCACACTGCTGCGCTGCATAGCCGGACTGGAAAGGGCGCAGGGCGGATTGTTGCGGGTTAAAGGCGAGGTGTGGCAGGAGGGGGCAAGGTTTCTGCCCGCACACCAGCGCAGGGTGGGTTACGTGTTTCAGGAAGCCAACCTGTTTCCGCATCTGTCAGTGAGGGGCAACCTGGAATACGGTTATAAGCGCATTGCTTCCGGCGCACGCAAGGTGCGGATGGAACAGGTGATTCCATTGCTGGGCCTGGGCAAGTTGATGGAACGCCGCGATCCTTCCAGCCTATCCGGCGGCGAGCGGCAGCGGGTCGCCATCGGGCGCGCGCTGCTTACCAGCCCGAACCTGCTGCTGATGGATGAGCCGCTGTCGGGGCTCGATGCCGCAAGCAAGCAGGAGATTCTGCCCTATCTCGAGCGCCTGCACGGCGAACTGGAAATCCCGGTGTTTTACGTCAGCCATGCGCTGGACGAGGTGGCGCGCCGGGCCGACCGTCTGGTGCTGCTGGAACAGGGGTGCGTGATTGCCCATGGCAAGCTCAACGAAATGCTGTCAAGGCTGGAGTTGCCGACGGCCCATTATGACGACGCCGGGGTGGTGATCGAGGCGCAAGTGGGCGCCCAGGATGAGACATATCATCTCACCCGGCTGGATTTTCCCGGCGGCAGCCTGTGGGTGGGCAGGGTCGAACACGCTGCGGGAACATTGGTGCGCGCGCGCGTGCTCGCGCGCGATGTGAGCGTCGCCACCGCCGCCCCTCAAGGTTCCAGCATCACCAACATTCTTGCCACGCGCATAGTCGAGATTCGGGACGAGGGACAGGACAGGGTGAACTTGCGCATGGCGGTCGGCGGGGGCCAGATGCTGCTGTCGCGCATCACGCGCCGTTCGCGCGACCAGCTCGGTTTGACGGTGGGTATGGAACTGTTCGCGCAGGTGAAGAGCGTCGCGCTGATTGCGTAATATAATGGCCGCGATGCGTACACCATTTAATTTTATCCGGGGAGTAAATCAACAATGAGTCGTCTGTTAATGCTGATCGCCATCGCGGTTGTGGTCTATCTGCTGCTCAAGTCCTACCGCAAAAACAGCCCCGCGCAAGACCGGCCCGGTGCGGAAGATATGGTGCGTTGCGCGCATTGCGGCATTCATATTCCAAAGAGCGAGAGCGTCAATGCCGGCGGGAATTCTTTTTGCGGACCGGAACACCGTGATGCCTATCGCAAGTGAGCGGGACAATGCTTGTGATGTCGGCCCAAAGCGGCGCCGGATGAGATGAGCGATCAATTCGCGGCTGATCCGGCCCCGGTCGACTTCTGGCGCTCCCTGCGCTATTTCAATTTTTACCGGTTGACCCTGGCCAGCCTCCTTGTGTTCGTTGCGGGAGTGTTCGGTTCTTCGCTGGCGCTGGGTGCGCACCACCTGTTGCTGTTCTTCGGTTCAAGCGTGTTATATCTTGTCGCGGTCTTGCTGTCCGTCATCTCATGGCAATTGCGTTGGCCGCGATTCACCTGGCAGCTGGCCATACAGATAGGCGTGGATATAGCAGGGATCAGTGTGCTTTCTTATGCCAGCGGGGGAATAAAGAGCAATGTCGACCTGTTGCTGCTGGTTTCGCTCGCAGCCGCCGGACTGATCAGCCGCGGGAAAATCACCCTGTTCTTTGCCTCGCTGGCCAGCATGGCCGTGCTGCTGGAACATTCATACGCGGTGCTGTACGACGATGCCGATGGGTCGCAGTATGTGCAGGTCGGGTTGTTGTGCATGGCATATTTTGCGGTGGCGTGGCTGGCCCACACACTGGCAAAATATGCGGTAGACAGCCAGCAGCTGGCGCAGCGCCGCGGCCGCGATCTGGTCAGCCTGTCCGAGGCGAACCGCCTGGTGATGCGTGATATGCAGGATGGCGTGCTGGTGGTGGACGGGCTGGGCGGGATCATGCAAATGAATCTTCGTGCCGAGCACCTGCTGCGCAAGATCGCCGGCATGGGCAGCCCATTGTCGGAAAGCTTCCCGCTGCTGTTCTGGCATTATATGAAGTGGAGGCAAACCGGAGCCTCGAACCGGGACATTTTGCACCTGGACTTGGGTTTGCAGGCAAGGCTGCGCTTTGTTGCGATCGAGCAGGAGGCGGCGCACGGCGCGGTGATTTTTCTCGAGGACATGCAGCGCGTGCAGGCCGAGGCGCAGCAAATCAAGCTGGCGGCACTGGGGCGTTTGACGGCGAATATTGCGCACGAGGTGCGCAATCCGCTCTCGGCGATCAGCTATGCCGCGGAACTCATGCAGGAAGATCAGGGCGATGCCAAGCATCAGCGTTTGCTGCAAATCGTGCTGGATAACACGCTCCGCATCAATCAGATCGTGCAGGACGTCATGCAGTTGAACCGGCGCGACCGTGTCCAGCAGGAAGTTGTGGATCTGGGTGAGATGTTGAAAACTTTTGTCGGGGAATTTGCCCTGGCGGAGCGGATCGAGCCGGAAGTGATGGTGCTGGCGGGTATGCCCGCCGTCGAGGTCAGCTTTGATCGCGGGCATTTCCGGCAGGTGCTGTGGAATTTATGCCGCAACGCGCTGCGTTACGGGAGCGGGTTGCCGGGAAGCGTGATGTTGACGATGAGCGCTGAACAGAAGCCGGTTCTGCTGGCAATACGGGATGACGGCCCCGGCATTTCACCCGAGCATCGCGGCAAATTGTTCGAGCCGTTTTTTACCACTGCCCCCGAGGGTACCGGCCTGGGTTTGTATATTGCAAAGGAATTGTGCGAGGCTAACGGTGCTCGGCTGGAATATCATGCAGTCGAGGGGCAGGCGGGCGCATGCTTTCATATTACGTTCGTGAATCACGCGAGTGACGGCGGAGGGCGGGAACATGCCAAATAGTTATCGGGCGAATAGCCGGGTTGTGTTGCTGGTGGATGATGAGCCGGACATTCTGGAGTTGCTGGAACTGGCGCTGCGCAAGATGGGGCTGGATGTGGACAAGGCCTCCAATGTGCGCGAAGCGCTGACGAAGCTGTCGGCACGGCGCTATGACCTGTGCCTGACCGATATGCGCTTGCCCGACGGCGAGGGCTTGCAGGTGGTGCGGCACATTGCGCAGCATAACCTGGACGTGCCGGTGGCGGTGATTACCGCGCACGGCAACATGGAAAATGCCGTGACCGCGCTCAAGGCGGGCGCGTTCGACTACCTGAGCAAACCGGTTTCGCTGGACCAGTTGCGCGCCCTGGTGAAATCCGCGCTGAGCCTGCCCCAGCCCGGCCCTTCCGGCGACAAGATGCTGCTCGGCCAATCGCCCGC
The DNA here is from genome assembly GCA_027311105.1 of Gallionella sp. Classification (GTDB taxonomy): domain Bacteria; phylum Pseudomonadota; class Gammaproteobacteria; order Burkholderiales; family Gallionellaceae; genus Gallionella. The sequence goes on along the minus strand of DAICZN010000045.1, from coordinate 3,756 downwards.
CATGCAGAAGGTGCGCGACCTGATCGAACGCGTGGCGCGCAGCCAGGCGCCGGTGCATGTCAGCGGCGAATCGGGCAGCGGCAAGGAATTGGCGGCCCGGCTGATCGTGCAAAGCGGGGCGCGCCGCGAACAGGCAATGGTTGCGGTGAATTGCGGCGCGATTCCCGAGAACCTGATGGAAAGTGAATTCTTCGGCTACAAGAAAGGCGCGTTTACCGGCGCAGACAAGGACCGTGACGGATTTTTCCAGGCGGCGCACGGCGGGACACTGTTCCTGGATGAGGTTGCCGATCTGCCGCTGGCCATGCAGGTCAAGCTGTTGCGCGCGATACAGGAGAAGCGTGTGCGCAAGGTCGGCGCGACCGGTGAAGAGTCCGTGGACGTGCGCATCATCAGCGCGACCCATCACGACCTGGCCGAACGGGTCAAGCAGGGGAAATTTCGCCAGGACTTGTACTACCGGCTGAACGTCATCCAGATCCAGATGCCCGCGCTGCGCGAATCCCGCGAGGATATTCCGGAGATAGCGCAGCGGATACTGGAACGATTGCGCGGCGATGCGGATGCGAATTTTTCGGAGGATGCGTTGAAAGCACTCCAAAGCTACAGCTTTCCGGGCAATGTGCGCGAACTGGAAAACATCATCGAACGGGCGTTGGCGATGTGCTCGAGCGGTGTAATCGAGGAACAGGATTTGCTGCTGGTGCCCGTGGAGCATGATCAATCTGACAACCCGTCCCTCAGCAGCAAATATCCGCTGCCGAAATACCTGGACCAGGTCGAGAGGCAGGCCTTGCTGGAGGCCCTGGAACAGACCGGTTTCAATCGCACGGCGGCGGCAAAACTGCTGGGGCTGACCTTCCGGACCATACGTTACCGCATGGAACGTCTGGGGATAAAGGATCCGCACGGGGCAGGCGATGCGGAATGACGGATTGTTGCAGGTCGATACGCAAGGCTTGCTGGCCGGCTGCGACTATCTGCCTTCGCCGAACTGCGACGACCGCCCGCCCGGAGAAATCAAATTGCTGGTCATTCACAACATCAGCCTGCCCCCGGACGAATTCGGGGGCGACGGCGTGCAGCGCCTGTTCTGCAATACCCTGGATGCTGCGGCCCATCCCTATTATCAGGCGATCGCCGGACTGAAGGTATCGGCACATTTCTTTGTGCGCCGGGACGGGCATGTCGTTCAGTTCGTTTCCTGCCTGAAACGGGCCTGGCACGCGGGGGAGTCCAGCTGGCAGGGGGTGCCGCGCTGCAACGACTTTTCCATCGGCATCGAGCTGGAGGGCAGTGATGCCGTGCCCTTCACCGATGCCCAATATAATGCGCTGCAGCGCCTGACCGTGGCATTGCGCGCGGCTTATCCGCTGCGCGGCATAGCCGGGCATAGCGACATTTCCCCGCAGCGCAAGACCGATCCCGGGCCGTGTTTCGACTGGGCGCGCTACCTTGCCGGATTGTGTGTAGCCTGAACTTTGCGCATTGAACCTGACGGATGAAGACCGGGTAAATTTTCGCTTGCAATATTTTTGTTAGCTACTACAATTAGGCCCGCAGCCAAAAAAAAATACTAGATGTAGTAGTTTTGGCTTTTTGGCAGTTAACAAAGATTTCAAGGGGGTAAGTTCTATGCTGCATGCCGCTACCGATAGCGTTCCAACCTCTCCGATGCCAGACAATAACGTTCCCGACCCTGTTTCATCATCTCCCGCCGTCCCCAATCCATTCGACCAGTACAAGGTGATCCGCCGCAACGGTTCGGTGGTCGTGTTCGAGCCTTCCAAGATTTCGATTGCGCTGACCAAGGCGTTCATCGCGGTGAACGGCGGTCAGGGCGCTGCTTCGGCGCGGGTCCGCGAAATGGTCGAGCAGTTGACCAACGGCGTCGTTGCGGCGCTGATGCGGCGCCAGCCGCATGGCGGGACGATGCACATCGAGGATATACAGGATCAGGTTGAGCTGGGGTTGATGCGTTCCGGCGAGCACGATGTTGCGCGCACCTACGTGCTGTACCGTGAAGAGCGGGCGCGTTCCCGCGCCAAAACCAAGAGCAGGGAGCCGGTGCATGTCATCAATACCACCGGGACGGATGGGGTGGTGCGTCCGCTCGATCTGGAGCGTCTGACCGGATTGGTGCAGGATGCCTGCGCCGGTCTTGGCGACGTGGTTTCCGCGGAGGCGGTGATCAAGTTGACTCTCAAGGATTTGTACGATGGCGTGGCGCTGCACGAGGTGCGCAAGTGCCTGGTGCTTTCCGCGCGTTCGCTGATCGAAAAAGAACCCGCTTATAATTTTGTCACGGCGCGCCTGCTGCTCAACACCATTTGCAGCGAAACGCTGGGGGAAGAGATCGCGCCCGGCGATATGGCGACGCGTTACGCGACCTACTTCCCGAAGTTCATCAAGCAGGGTATCGAGGCGGAATTGCTGGATGCCCGCCTGGGGCAGTTCGATCTGAAGCGGCTGGCCAAAGAGCTGGATGCGCAGCGCGACTTTCAGTTCGGTTATCTCGGCCTGCAAACCCTGTACGACCGCTACTTCCTGCATATAGAGGGCAAGCGCATCGAGCTGCCGCAGGCTTTCTTCATGCGCGTCGCGATGGGGCTGGCGCTGAACGAGATAGACCGCGAAGCTCGCGCGGTGGAATTCTATCGCCTGTTGTCCAGTTTTGATTTCATGAGCTCGACGCCGACCCTGTTCAATTCGGGCACGCAGCGTTCGCAATTATCCTCCTGCTATCTGACCACGGTGGCGGACGACCTGGACGGGATATACGAGGCCATCAAGGAAAACGCGCTGCTTGCCAAATATGCGGGCGGTCTGGGCAATGACTGGACCCCGGTACGCGCGCTGGGCGCGCACATCAAGGGAACCAATGGACAGTCGCAGGGCGTGGTGCCGTTCCTGAAAGTGGTGAACGACACCGCTGTCGCGGTGAACCAGGGCGGCAAGCGCAAGGGGGCGGTATGCGCCTACCTGGAAACCTGGCACCTGGATGTGGAAGAATTTCTGGATTTGCGCAAGAACACCGGCGATGACCGCCGCCGCACCCACGACATGAATACCGCCAACTGGATCCCCGACCTGTTCATGAAGCGCGTCATGGAAGGTGGCGACTGGACCCTGTTCTCGCCATCCAATGTGCCGGACCTGCATGACAAGTACGGCGCCGATTTCGAGCGTGCCTATACCGCATATGAAGCGAAAACGGTTACCGGCGAACTCAAGCTGTTCAAGAAGGTCCCGGCGGCCAGCCTGTGGCGCAAGATGCTGACCATGCTGTTCGAGACGGGCCATCCGTGGATCACCTTCAAGGATCCCTGCAACATCCGTTCGCCGCAGCAGCATACCGGCGTGGTGCACAGCTCCAACCTGTGCACCGAGATCACGCTCAACACCAATGAGCACGAGATCGCAGTGTGCAATCTGGGCTCGGTCAATCTGGTCGCGCACCTGACCGACGGCAAGCTCGATCACGCCAAGCTGCAGCGCACCATTGCGACGGCGATGCGCATGCTCGACAACGTCATCGACATCAATTATTACGCGGTCGGCAAAGCGCGCAATTCCAACCTCAAGCACCGCCCGGTGGGCATGGGCATCATGGGTTTCCAGGACTGCCTGCACGATTTGCGCATACCTTATGCATCCGATGCGGCCGTCGAGTTTGCCGACCGTTCGATGGAGGCGGTTTGCTACTACGCCTATTGGGCCTCCACCGAGCTGGCGTCGGAACGCGGCCGTTATGCC
>DAICZN010000072.1 GCA_027311105.1 Gallionella sp. | reverse complement strand
GGCCATCCATGTCAACTGCGAGTACAGCATGCAAAATATTCATGAATGTTGTCTTGCCTGTGCCGTTCTTGCCGATGATGATATTCACGTCGTCCCTGAACGACGATATCGCTTCTTTTGATTGCCAGAAGCCGGTTATAGATATTGACTTAACTTTGAACATAAGTTTGCAATCACATTAAGTTAGTTGATGGGGTAAGCCGTTATTAGACGGTCATAATAATCAGAATTAAAGGGGCATGTTCGATTATTTATTGCAGACCAATAACTAAAATTAAAGGGGGGCGGGTTCGAAATACATTTCGAACAATCGGGCCACTATTTAATAAACTTGAGATGCCAGTTTGGCACCTCAAGTTTGCAAACTCGTCCGACGCAATAAACTTCCTGGCGATTATCATTTGACTACTCATTGCGTCTGCCCGATCCTACAGCACGCGCAAAAACTCTTCCGCTGAAACACCTGCCTGACGCAAAACTCCCGCCAGTGTGCCGACTTTTATTTCCTTGTGATTGGGAACAACACAACCGTTTGAACCTTTTCGCAAGATGATGTGACTGCCGCTTTGGCGTGCTACCACAAACCCCAATCGCTCCAGCGCCTTGACCGCTTGCGCGCCGGAGATATGCGGGAGTTTAGGCATGAGCCGGGAGCTCGAATGTGGTCACCCACGGGTGATCTGATGTGACAAGGGGAAATTCTTCCAGATAGAGGGCGGTTGCTTCTTGCAGGTTGCTCAAGGCTTCGTCTATCGTTTCGCCCTGGGTCGTCGTGCCCGTTTCCGGATTCAATGCAATGAAGCCGCCTTCTTCTGCGTGCGTAAGAACCGCTGTGAATTGCATGATGCCTCCTTGAGTTGTGAGCTGTCGGCATTCTCCCGCAGTTGCCGAGGCCGCGCAACTTTAAACAACCGGGTACGTGCATCACGCCCAGCCTGTCTTCATCGTGCGCATGCAGCCCCGACAGCACGATGTTGGGCCTGAACCGTTCGATGCCGACGCTGGCATGGCCTGCGGCCAGCAATCGCTGATTCAGCTCCGCAAGTGAGTTGGGGGACGGAGTGAGTTGGGGGACGGAGCCTTATTCTTTGCGTTGCCGCCGAATTGGATTTTCAAGCTTGCCCCTCGAACAACTCGGGGCGCGTCTCTGCTAGTAGTTAAGCCCATTGGACTCAAACTCTTCGCGGGTCATGACGTGCGTGTAGCTCATCACCTTTTCGCAAAAGCCCTGCAAATCGTCGAAATACAGCTTCCACTCACGCGACATAAAGCGCTTCCTTTTCGATGTAAGGCTTGAGTTGAGGACGCACGGCATCCAGGCTCACGAGGTCGATCTCGCAATGCAGCTGGTCTTCCAGATAGAACAGCAGGTCGAAGTAATTGCGATAGCTTTCACCGCCTTCAAACTCTACCAACACATCGAGGTCACTATCTTCACGCGCCTCGTCGCGCACTATCGACCCAAACAATGCCAAATGCTTTACGCCAAATCGTTCAATGATTATCTGTTTATGCGATTCAAGAAAATTCAAAGCATCCTGTTTTTTCATAATATGTATATGCCTTTCACCGCGTTAACAATCGGGGACAGCAACTGTCTTGATGCCACCCAATGAACAAGTAGTTTAGGCGGCTTCATAATGCCACGCCTGATCATGCTTCATCATCGCATTCAATATCACCAGCAACTTGCGCATACACGCGACCAAGGCCATGGTTTAATAAACTTGAGGTGCCAAATTGAAACCTCAAATTTGAGAATTCGTCCGACGTAATCAGCCCCCTGTCAGCCGTTGTTTCTTCGCCTTCTGCGGCATTCTACACAATCGCAGCCGCGTGGCTGGTATGCCAAACCCGTTACATGCCCCGCATCAAATACCTGTGAACAGTATATCCAGTGCGGCGATGATTTCATCGCGTTTGCTTTTTAGCGTGGTGACTTTGTCACCCAGCGAACGGCTGGGCACACCCGCCAGCTCCGCGGTGGACATCACGACGGCCACACCCTTGATCTTGAATTGCGGATTGAGGTGTTTGGCTGCCAGCACCATTTCTTCCGTCAAGATCAGCGGCACCACAACACGGGTTGCTAATGTATCCAGCAAGTCGGCCTGAACATCCAGCAGGTAGGGAATGAACTTGCGCGTGGCCACATTCGGATTCAGGTAGACATCAAACTGCGCCATCAAAACCGCCGCAAGCCGTCACTGAACGTACCGTGCTTTTCTATACGGCGGTTGTATTCATCCAGAGCGCTCTGGTTTTCCGCCAGCCATAGTCTACGCTGCGCTTGCCGGATGATTTCGGCCAGATGCTGCTCCAGCGTCTGTGAAAGATTGATGTTGAGCCGCTTTGCCTGCTGCAACAGATCGGCGTTAATGCTGAGATTGGCCGATTTCTTGGGCGCGGCCTGGTCAAAAACAATATTGCTCACGGCTTTTCCTTAACATTTATTATGCGCATAATTTACGCGCATTGATTACGCACGTCAACGCCTCTCATGCTGCCTCCCCGGTATCACCGGTCTTATTCCATTTCCAAACTATTGATGCTTCCATAATTCACGACACCGTTGCCGTCATTGCGAACGAAGTAAAGCAATCCAGCAAGACCAAGATGCATTTTTTTAAACCATCTGGATTGCCGCGTCGGCTTTGCCTCCTCGCAATGACGAAACATTCTGGATTGCCGCGTCGGCTTCGCCTCCTGATGAAACTACTGGTGGAACGACTAGCCACCCCACTAAGCAACCAGAAGACGGTTGCCAAGTGGTTGGTTATAGCCAATCGACTGGTGAAACAACTAGCCATCCCACTAAGCAACCACAAAACGGTTGCCAAGTGGTTGGTTATAAGCCAGCAAGCTGGCAAGTCGCTGGTTATCGCAATGACAGGCGTTTGTGCCATCGCTCGCAGCTAAAGCCTTGTTGCAATGACGAGGCATTTCGGATTCCCCGAATTCGCGGGAATGACGTGCCGGTTTTTTAATTTCCCATTACCGCATTCAGAAAGATGTGTCACTGTCATCAAATATGAAAACCTCAATAATCAAACAACAGGGGCAGCTTACCGAGATGAACCACGAACACCTGGAGCTGCTGGTCACGCGCGAGATGCCTTACGGCAAATACAAGGGCCGCCTGATCGCGGACCTGCCCGGAAACTATCTCAACTGGTTCGCCCGCAAGGGCTTTCCGCCCGGCGAACTCGGCCGGCTGCTGGCGCTGATGCAGGAGCTGGACCACAACGGCCTGTCGTGCCTGCTCGACCCGCTGCGCAAGCGCTGAAAGTCCGTGGATAAATTTTTGTCTGCCTAATCCTCCGCAAAAAGCGTCATCCACAACCGCCGGCTGGCGGCGGTGTCGATCTCGCCGGGTGGCACGCGGCAAGGTGTCTGATTGTTGAGCCGCATACGGTGCTGTGTCTGTCGCAGGATGCGGTACAGGGCGCAGGTCTGTGCGGCGATTTCAGCGCTGACCAGGCCAAGTTCGCCGGCGAGTTTGAGCAGCGCGAGGTTGCCGATGTTGGCGGTCAGCTGCGGGTGGCGATGGGCATGGGCCAGCACCAGAAATTGCACGATGAATTCAATATCCACCATGCCGCCGCTGTCGTGCTTGATGTCGAACAGGCCGCTGTCGTTGGGATGGCCGTCGTGCATCCTGCGGCGCATGCCGAGTATCTCCCCGCGCAGCGCGGCAAGTTCGCGCGGCTGGCACAGCACCCGCCGGCGGATCTTCTCGAAGCCCGCACCTACACCGGCATCGCCCGCGCAGAAGCGCGCGCGCGTCAAGGCCTGGTGTTCCCATACCCAGGCTTCTGTCTGCTGGTATCCGGCAAATGCCGCGATCGAACTGACCAGCAGTCCGCTGGCGCCGTTCGGGCGCAGGCGCAGGTCGGTTTCATACAAACGCCCCGATGAGGTGTAGCTGCCCAGCATGGTGTTGATGCGCTGCGCCAGCCGCGCGTAGTTTTCCTGCGCATCGGGATGATCGTCGTCGTACAGGAAGATCATGTCGAGGTCTGAGGCGTAGCCCAGTTCCCTGCCGCCCAGCTTGCCGTAGGCGATGATCGCGAATGCCGGCTCGTCGCGGTGGCGCTTGTGCGCGCCGGCCCAGCACAGTGCCAGCACATGGCGCAGCATCAGGTCGGCAAGGTCGCTCAGGTGATCGCTGAGTTTTTCCAGCGGCAACAGGCCCTGCAGATCCATCGCCAGCAACTGAAAGGTCTGTTCCTGCTGCACCTGGCGCAAAACGTCGAGTTGTCTTTCGCTGTCGCCGGCGTTGTCGTCCAGGCGGGTCTGCAACTCCCGGCCGATATTTTGCCAGTCGGGCGGCCGGTACATTTCGCGCGTATCCAGCAACTCGTCGAGCAGCGCCGGGTGCTGTGTCAGGTATCCGCTCGCCCAATCGCTGGCGGCGACGAATGCGGTCAGGCGTTGTGCGGCCTGCGGATATTCGGACAGGAAGGCGAGATACGCGGCGCGGCGGCTGACGCTTTCCAGCAGCGTCAACAACCTGGAAAGCGTGGCGTCGGGGTCGCCTTGCTGTGCACTCAGCATGATGAATTGCGGAATCAGCTGGTCCAGCCGCTGCCTGCTCTGTTCCGGCAATTGCCGGTAACGGTTCCCGGCGCGCAGCTGCTGCAGGCGTTGCGCGCTGTCGTTTGGGGCAAGATAACCGAGGTCTTTCAGCTGGATGACCAACTCGTCTTCGCTCACGCCGTCGCGCCAGAGCTGCGCATCGTTTGCTTCCCCGGGCGGCGCATGGAAAATCTGCCCGAACTGCAGGCTGACCAGCGCGCGGTGGCGGTCAAGGTCATCCAGCAGGGCCGCGTAATCCGCCCGATTCATCGCGGCGGCGATGATATTCTGGTCCTCCGTGTTGTCCGGCATTTCCTGGGTCTGCCGGTCATCCAGATACTGCAGGCGGTGTTCCAGGTCGCGCAGGAATACGTAGGCGGCATCAAGGTCGGTTGCGACCTGTGCGCCGAGTTGCCCGGTCCTGGCGAGTGCCTGCAATACCTGCCGGGTCGGCAGTACCCGCAGTCCGGCATCCTGCCCGCCGCGTATCAGTTGAAATACCTGCGCGATGAACTCGATCTCGCGGATCCCGCCCGGGCCGAGCTTGATGTTGTTGAGACGGTCGCGGCGCTGCACTTCCCGGCGGATCTGCGCATGCAGGCGGCGCATCGAATCGATCGCGCCGAAATCGAGATATTTGCGGAACACGAACGGTTTGACCAGCCTCTTGAGTTCGTCGATGCGCGGACTTTCCGCGGGCGCCACGACACGCGCCTTGATCCAGGCATAGCGTTCCCATTCGCGTCCCTGGCTGACCAGATATTCTTCGAGCCCGGCAAAGCTGGTCACCAGCGGGCCGCTCTCGCCATAGGGGCGCAGCCGCATATCCACGCGGAACACATAGCCGTCGGCGGTGAGGTCATTGATCAGCGAAATCAGGCGGCGTCCCAGCCTGGTGAAGAACTCGTGGTTGCTCAAGCTGTGCGGGCCGCCGGTCCGGCCGTCTTCGGGATAAACAAAGATCAGGTCGATGTCGGAAGAGACATTCAGCTCTTCGCCGCCCAGCTTGCCCATGCCGATCACCAGCAGCTCCTGTGCCGTGCCGCTGGATTCGCCGATAGGGTCGCCAAACAGGTGCCGCAGGTTGTGCATCAGGCAGGATTGCGCATGCTGCACGCAGACTTCGGCCAGCGCGCTCATCGTGGTCATCACTTCTTCAAGTCCGGCCAGGTTGTTGAGGTCGCGCAGGATCAGCTTGACCATCACCCGCTTGCGCAGAATGCGCACGGCACGCGCCAGGGCGGCTTCCGAATCAAACGGGCCTGTCGCGGCGGCGGCCCGATCTCTCTCTCCCGCGCTTGCGGTGTAACCAGCGACTTGGTTATCGTCTTTTGATTGCCTAGTCGAATGGCTATAACCAATGACTTGCCCAGCGTCTTTTGCCGGGTCAGTCAGATGGCTAGTGGCTTCACCAGTGGTTCCATCAGGGGGTCGGGAAGATGGGTGCGGATCGCTGCCGGAATGTTGCAGCGCAGCCAGCATCTCTGCGCGGTCGAACGGGGTGCCGTAATTGTTTTGCAACCAATCCAGCAGGGCCGGGTCTACTTCGAGTTCCCGCCTGGCATAGCGACTGCAGCCCAGGGTCTTTTGTAACAGGTCTGAAAAGTTGCCGCGCGCCGAGTTTTCGGTATTCATAAGCTCCTTAAGTTAGAATGCGCATTGTCTTCTGATTAGTCGTTAGTCGCCAGTCGTTAGATTAAACCCAAAGCAGCCGTTAGACGCTGGTCACCGGACGGTGATTACGGTTTGATTTAACCAGCCACTAACGTCTAACGACCAGCTACTAATAACTGAACTCATGTTGAATTCCTTCCCCGTACGCCTGCTCTGGCACAGCTTTAACTGGTTGACCCGGTATACCATAGTCGCGCTGTCAGTTATTGCGGTTTTGATCGCGATCATAGTCATTGCATTGCGCTATTGGTTGTTGCCCGACATCGAGCAGTATCACGACAGGATAACTTCATCGTTGTCGGCAGCGATAGGCAACCCGGTCACGATCGGCAAGATCTCTGGTGATTGGCAGGGTTTGCAGCCGCATCTTGATTTTTCAGATGTGCGCATTCTGGATGCACAGAACCAGCCGGCCCTGATATTGAAAGACGTAAACGGAACGATATCGTGGATGTCATTGCTGACCGCGCAGTTGCGGCTCGCCAGCCTGGAAGTCGACCGCCCCGAGCTGCTGGTTCGCCGCGATGCCGGCAGGACCATCTTTATCGGCGGTGTGGCGCTTTCCAAAAAGGGCGGCAACAACGATCTGGCCGATTGGCTGCTGCACCAATACCGCGTGGTGGTGCGCGACGCGCTCATCGTCTGGGTGGACGAGTCGCGGGATGCCCAGCCGCAGATATTGAGCAAGGTCAATTTTCGTCTTGAGAGCCTGTTAAGCCACCATCGTTTTGCATTGCAGGCCCTGCCGCCCGCTGACCTGGCCGCGCCGCTGGATGTGCGCGGGGATTTTCACGGGAAAAGCTTCGATGATCTGCCCGGGTGGGGGGGCACGCTGTTCACCCAGTTCGGGTTTATCGACATAACGGCCTGGCGCAGCTGGATGGAGCTGCCCAAGCAATTCAACCTCGGCAGCGGCGGTGTGCGCAGCTGGCTGACGGTCGAGGGCGGCAAAATCACCGGGGTCACTGCAGATGTGGCGCTGCACAACGTGGTGGTCAAGCTGGCCGATGAAGTTCCTGAATTGTCGCTGGCAAACATGCATGGCCGCGCCGCATGGCAGGAATTGGGTGGCGGGTTCGAGGTCATGAGCAAGGGTTTGTCGCTGCGCCTGCAGAACGGGATCGCGCTGCACCCCACGGACTTTTATTTCCGCAACACCGGCGCCGGCAACGGCCAGCCGGCAGAAAGCGAGATTCGCGCCAATATGCTGCAGTTCGAGACCATGGACAAGCTGGCGAAATATGTGCCCATGGATGCCGGCCTGCGCGCAAAACTGGACGCGTATGCGCCCAGGGGGAAGGTGTCCAATCTCGAAGCCCAATGGCGTGGCGATCTTGAAAAACCGCTCAGCTACAAAATCACCGGGCAGTTTGAAAATCTTGCCGTGAACCAGGTCGGCAACATGCCGGGTTTTTCCGGTGTGACTTTTAATGTGGATGGCACCGATGCAGGCGGCAGGTTGAGCATCAATTCGCGGCGTGTGACTGTGGATGCGCCCGGAGTCATGCGTGAACCGCTGTCCTTCGCGACTTTGGTCGGCCAGACCGGCTGGAAAAAGGAAAACGGTGTGCTGGCCGTCAATATAGATAACATCGCTGTCGTCAACGATGACATGGCCGGCAATCTGTACGGCAGTTACCAGACCAGGGCGGGTACCCTGGGTGTGCTCGACCTGACCGGCAAGTTGACGCGCGGAGATGTCAGGCGTGCCGCCCGTTACACCCCGCTGATCGCGCTGGACCAGGCGGGCAACGACTGGTTGAACGGCGCATTGCTCGCCGGGCACACCGAAGACTTCCGCATACGCATCAAGGGCAACTTGAGCGATTTTCCGCCCGGCCCCGGCAAACCCGTGCTGTTTGAAATCGACGGGCATGCGCGTGACGTGGTGATGGAATTCGACAAGGGCTGGCCGCAGATAGAAAAAATATCCGGCGAATTCCTGATCCGCGGCAACAAGCTGGAAGTAAAGGCGCAATCCGCGACGATGGCCGGCGCCAGTTTGCAGAACGTTACCGTCACCGTTCCGGATATGATGAGCAGGGACTTGTTGCTTCAGGTGAACGGCGAGGCGCTGGCTTCGGGCAATACTTTCCTGGATTTCATCCAGAAAAGTCCGGTGCGCGGCTATACGGACGGTTTTACCGACGGTATGCGCGCCAGCGGCAACAGCCACCTGGATCTGTCCCTGAGCATCCCGCTGCTAGGCGACAAACCGGTGAAAGTGAACGGGACGGTCAGGGTGCAGGACAGCGATATTGATTTTGGCGATGGCGTGCCGTTGTTGCGCAACACGCGCGGGGTTTTGTCGTTTACCGAATCAGGCATGAAGGCGAACGACATCTCTGCCGATATACTCGGCGGGCCGGCCATTATCAATCTGCAGACCGGCGCGAATGGCGGAGTGCATGCCACCCTCAAGGGGAACAGCAATATGGATCTGTTGCGCAAGCTCCGGCCCATCCCGCTGTTGAGCTATCTGCATGGCAGCACAAACTGGGATGCCGACATCAATGTGGTAAAAAAATCCGTGCAGCTCAGCATCAATGCCAATTTGCAGGGTCTCGGTTCCACCCTGCCGCAGCCTTTTGCCAAGGCCGCCGACCAGGCGATGACGCTGCATATGGAAATGAATCCTGTCCCTGTGCCTTCGGCACCGGCCCGGAAGGCATCGCCGAAACCGCCTGTTCCGGACAAGGCAGCCGCTGTCGCCGGCCAGGATGTCATCAGCGCCAAGCTTGGCGATATATTTTCAGCGCACCTGTCGCGCGCGGAGGAAAACGGTGCAATGGTTATCAAGCGGGGCCTGATCAGGTTTGGCGCCAAGGACCCGTCGCCCGAATCAAAAAAGATGCGCAAACTGCTGCGCAACAGGGAGGGCGTCTGGCTGGTTGGCAGCTTGCCTGTATTGTCGATACAGGGCTGGGATGGCGTGACCGGCAGCGCGAAAGAATCTGCGGGCAGTGTCCTGCCTGTTGCCGGGGCAGATCTGCGCATCGATAAGCTGACCGGTTACGGGTATAGCATCACTGCGCTGAAAATCGATGCGGCAAAACACGGGGACGGCCTGGCCGCGAAGTTGTCCGGTAGCGCGGCGAATGGCGAAGTGATCTGGGAACCCCGCGGATACGATGCGGGCGGCCTGGTTCGTGCGCGCATCAGCAATCTGCAGTTGACCGGCAACGAACAACCCGCACAAGCATTGCTGCCCGTTGATGCCGCCGGGCCCGGGCCAACGGCGAAACCTGAACCCGTAGTGACCAAGCCGCATTCGGAGATGCATCCGGGCACGCTGCCCGCCCTCGATATCCGGGTTGAAAATCTCAGGCTAAAGGGCAAGCAAGTCGGCCGCTTCGAATTGATCGGCCACCCGGAAGGCAAGGATTGGCGGTTGCGCCGCCTGAACATCGCCAATCCGGACGGCAGCCTGGTTGGCGACGGAGTCTGGAGCGATGCGCCTGGCGGGATGAAAACCCAGGTCGGTCTGGCGATCAATATCAGCGATGCGGGAAGGATACTGGAGCGTTCCGGCTACCCCAATACCGTCATGGGCGGAAATGGAAAACTGGCGGCCAATTTGTCGTGGGACGGCGCGCCGGATGAATTCGATTATGCAGTTTTGAATGGCACACTCGATCTGGATACCGGCAAGGGCCGCTTTCTGAAAATGGATCCGGGAGCCGGCAAGCTGCTCAGTGTGCTCAGCCTGCAGGATCTGCCAAGACATATCGCGCTGGGTTTTACCGACGTGTTCAGCGAGGGTTTCCAGTTCGACAGCATCAAGGGCACCGCGTCCATCAAGAACGGCGTGATAGACACGCAGGATTTTCATATCGATGGATCGGCTGCCAAGGTGACGATGAAGGGCAACGTGGACTTGAACCGGGGAACGCAGGATCTGCGGGTCAATGTCATGCCGACGATAGGCAACAGCATGTCGGTGATCGGCGCATTCATCAACCCGGCGGTGGGCATAGGATCGCTCATAGTCAACAAGGTATTGGGAAATCCGCTCGATAAGTTGGTGTCATTTGAATACAATGTCAGCGGGACATGGAGCAATCCCGATGTGGTTAAAATCGGCGGGATCAAGGCCGAACTAAACAAGTTGGAATAGGAAAGGAAATAATGACAACAGGCGATTCAACCCAGCAGCGTATTGCCGCTCAGGTCAATGCATTCAAGGTCGCTGCCGTGCAGATGGCCTCGGGCACCATGGTTGCCGGAAACCTGAGCGAGGCCCGCCGCCTGATCGGCAAAGCTGCCGAACAGGGTGCACGGCTGGTTGTGCTGCCGGAATTCTTCCCCATCATGGGCATGAAAGATATGGACAAGGTCGCGGTGCGCGAGCAGCCCGGACTGGGGCCGATCCAGTCTTTCCTCAGTGAAACCGCGCGCCACTACAGGATATGGCTGGTTGGAGGCTCGATTCCGCTGGCGGCGGACGCGCCGGGCAAGGTCAGGAATACCTGCCTGGTGTTCGATGAGCGCGGCGAGCAGGTGGCGCGCTATGACAAGATACACCTGTTCAATCTGGAACTGGGCAACGAGAATTACCACGAAGCGAGAACCATAGAACCCGGAAACCAGGTGGTGGTGGTGGACAGCCCGTTCGGGCGCATCGGCCTGGCGATATGTTACGACCTGCGTTTCCCTGAGTTATTCCGCTCGATGAAAGATGTGGACATCATCGTGCTGCCTTCAGCGTTCACCGAGACCACCGGCAAGATGCACTGGGAAACGCTGGTGCGCGCGCGCGCCATTGAAAATCTGGCCTATGTGATCGCCGCCGCGCAGGGCGGTTACCACGTCAGCGGGCGCGAGACGCACGGCAACAGCATGATCGTCGACCCCTGGGGAAGGGTGCTGGACAGGCTGGCGCGCGGCTCGGGCGTGGTAATCGCCGATGTCAACCCGTCCTACCAGGCCAGCCTGCGCTCCAGCCTGCCCGCGCTTGAACACCGCATTTTATTCAGTTGTGACTGAACAGAAAGAAGCCCAATGAATAGCCCGCAAAAATCAGCCCATCCGGATACGCTGTTCTCTACCGCGCAGCAATCGCTGTTCACGCCCTATGCGATTGAAACCGGGCATATCGAACAGGTGTTTGCCAGCATGATGACGCACCGTCTCGACTATGCGGACCTGTATTTCCAGTACAGCCGCGCCGAGAGCTGGTCGCTGGAGGAAGGCATCGTCAAGTCCGGCAGCTTCAATATCGACCAGGGAGTCGGGGTGCGCGCCGTGAGCGGCGAGAAAACCGCTTTCGCCTACTCGGACGACATCAGCCTGAACGCGCTGGAAAGCGCGGCGCAGGCCACGCGCGCGATTGCCAGGCAGGGCGGCACGCAGAGTGTGCCTGTGATACGCCACGGTTCGCGCCGCGATATCTATCTGCCGCATGATCCCATCGCCAGCATGAAGGATGCAGACAAGGTCGCGTTGCTGGAGCGCCTCGAAGGCTATGCGCGCGCGCTCGATCCGCGCGTGGTGCAGGTGATGGCCGGACTGGCGGGAGAATATGAAGTGGTGATGGTGGCGCGCAGCGACGGCCTGATGAATGCCGACATACGCCCGCTGGTGCGGCTGTCGGTCACGGTCATCATCGAGAGCAACGGCAGGCGCGAACAGGGCGCGGCGGGCGGCGGCGGGCGTTTCGATTACGCTTATTTTGACGATGCGATGCTGCGCAAATATGCGTCGCAGGCGGTGCATCAGGCGGTGGTGAATCTGGATGCCGGGCCGGCCCCGGCAGGCAACATGACCGTGGTGCTCGGCAACGGCTGGCCGGGGATATTGCTGCACGAGGCGATAGGTCACGGCCTGGAAGGCGACTTCAACCGCAAGGGCAGCTCGGCATTTTCCGGCCGTGTCGGCGAACGTGTTGCCGCCGAAGGCGTTACCGTGGTGGATGACGGCACGCTGGCGCGGCGGCGCGGCTCGCTGCAGATGGACGATGAGGGCAATCCCACCCAGTGCACCACGCTGATCGAGAACGGCATACTGCGCGGCTATTTGCAGGACACGCTCAACGCGCGGCTGATGGGCATGCCGGTCACCGGCAATGCGCGGCGCGAATCCTACGCGCACCTGCCGATGCCGCGCATGACCAACACCTACATGCTCAACGGCGACAAGGACCCGCGGGAGATCATCGCGTCGGTAAAACACGGCTTGTATGCGGTGAATTTCGGCGGCGGCCAGGTCGACATCACCAGCGGAAAATTCGTGTTCTCCACCGCCGAAGCCTACATGATAGAAGACGGCAAGATCACCCACCCGGTGAAGGGCGCGACGCTGATCGGCAACGGCCCGGACGTGCTGACTCGCATCGCGATGATAGGCAACGACATGGCGCTCGATTCCGGTGTCGGCACCTGCGGCAAGGAAGGCCAGAGCGTGCCGGTCGGCGTGGGGCAGCCCACGGTGCGGATCGACGGGCTGACGGTGGGCGGGACGGGTTAGCGTGACACTGGCCCGGTTGCAACTGCAAAGCCGGAAGGCAAAAAACCAGGCAAAAAATATGGAAAAGAAATAATGGATGTGAAGGATAGCAATGGCAACGTGCTCAAGGACGGCGACTCGGTGCAGGTCATCAGGGACTTGAAGGTGAAACACTCGTCCGTTACGCTGAAAAGAGGCACGGTGATCAGGAATATCCGCCTCGGAGAAGGCGATGAAGCCGTCGGGGGCAATTCTGACAAAGTCAAAGGCCTGAGGCTGAAACCGGAATTCCTGAAGAAAGTTTGACCGGGTTGGAGCGGGATGGCTCCAAGGCTGTTCATTCGGCGGATAAGGCCTACGGCTCATTCGCCCTGCGGTATAATCCGCGCCCATGTTGATTCTTCGCGGACTTTATTCCCCTGACTCCCGGCCCGTTGCACTCACCATCGGTAATTTCGACGGTGTGCATCTGGGCCATCAGGCTTTGCTGAGCCAGTTGCTGGCCGGGGGCAGGGCGCGCGGCTTGCCGGCGGCGGCGGTGATTTTCGAGCCGCATCCGCGCGAATTCTTCACGCCCCTGCAGGCGCCGGCAAGATTGACCACTTTGCGCGAGAAGCTGGAGTCGTTTTCCCGGCTGGGTGTGGATCGTGTGCACGTGTGCCGTTTCAACGCGCACTTTGCGCAGATGAGCGCGGCGGATTTTATCAATGCGCTGTATGAAAAGTTGTCGGCCAGGTTCGTGCTGATCGGCGATGACTTTCGCTTCGGCAGCGGGCGCAGCGGTGATTTTGCGCTGATGGAAAAGTTCGGGACAGCCCGCGGCTTTGAGGTGCAGGCGGTACACAGCGTCAAACATGATGGTGTGCGCATATCCAGCACGGCAGTGCGCGCCGCATTGTCCGCGGGGCAGTTGCGTTCGGCACAGCATTATCTGGGCAGGCATTACAGCATCAGCGGGCGTGTGGTGCATGGAGATGGAATGGGCAGAAAAATCGGTTATCCCACCGCCAACATCCAGATGAAACATATGCGTCCGCCGTTGTCGGGGATTTATGTGGTGAATGCGCATGCCGAGGGTTTGGGCGTGTTGCAGGGCGTGGCCAGCCTGGGCGTGCGCCCGACGGTGAAACAGGATGGCAGGGCTGTTCTGGAAGTCCATCTGTTCGAATTTTCACAGCAGATATACGGCAGGCATTTGCGCGTGGAGTTTCTGCAGAAACTGCGCGATGAAGAGAAATATCCGGATGTGGCGGCGTTGACGCTCCAGATTGCCGCGGATGTGGAGCAGGCAGTGAAGTGGTTCGAACAACATGATTGATTGCCCGCCGGGGCAAGGATTCAACAGGACAGATTACCCGCTATGGCAGACTATAAAGACACACTGAATTTACCCGACACACCTTTCCCGATGCGCGGCGACCTGGCCCGCCGCGAGCCGCAAATGCTGGCGCGCTGGCAGGAGCAGCAACGCTATAAAAAGATCCGCGCCGCGAAGCAGGGCAAGCCGGTGTTCATTTTGCATGACGGCCCGCCCTATGCGAACGGCGACATCCACATCGGTCACGCGGTGAACAAGATACTCAAGGACTTCATCATCAAGAGCAAGACCCTGGCGGGATTTGACGCGCCCTATGTGCCCGGATGGGATTGCCACGGCCTGCCGATCGAATTGCAGGTGGAGAAGAAACACGGCAAGGCGATCCCGCCCGCGCAGTTCCGCGCGTTGTGCCGCGCCTACGCAAAGGAGCAGATCGAGCGGCAGAAAAAAGATTTCATCCGTCTCGGCGTGCTGGGTGATTGGGACCATCCCTATACGACCATGGATTTCAGGACCGAGGCCGACATCATTCGCGCGCTCGGCGACATCCACGAACGCGGCTATCTTTACCAGGGCTACAAGCCGGTAAACTGGTGCCTGGATTGCCAGTCGGCGCTGGCCGAGGCGGAAGTCGAATATGAAGACAAGACCTCTCCGGCGATAGACGTCGGCTTCGAGGTAATGGACAAGGCTGCTCTGGGCAGGGCATTCGGCGTGTCTCTGCCGGCAAATGCCAAAGTGTATGCGGTGATCTGGACCACCACGCCCTGGACCTTGCCGGCGAACCAGGCGGTGTGCGTGCACCCGGAACTCCAGTATGACTTGATCAAAACGCCCAAGGGGTATTTGATTCTGGCATACGATCTCGCGACCCAATGCCTGGCGCGCTACCAGCTGGGCGGGAGCAACGACAGGGGAGACGGCATCGCGGCGACCTGCAAGGGTGCGGCACTGGAAGGATTGCTGCTGCAGCACCCGTTCTACGAGCGCAGTGTGCCTGTCATCTGCGGCGGCCACGTTACGCTCGAGGCGGGTACCGGCCTGGTGCACACCGCACCGGCGCACGGCCTGGACGATTATTTCGCCGGCCAGAAATACAATCTGCCCACCGACAACCCGGTAGGCGACGACGGCAAGTTTTCCGCAAACCTGCCGCTGGTCGGCGGATTGTTCGTATGGAAAGCCAACGATGTGGTGACAGGCGCGCTGCAAGCCAGCGGCCATCTGTTGCACATCGAAAAGATGCAGCATAGTTATCCGCACTGCTGGCGGCACAAGACCCCGATCATTTTCCGCTCCACCCCGCAGTGGTTCATCGGCATGGACAATGCCGGGCATGCAGGATCTGATGATGTTGAACAGCTGGTGCGGGGAATACTTTCACATTCCGGCAACCCGGAGAAACGTGCTGACGTGGCGCTGCGCGATGTCGCGAACCGGGCGGTCGAGCAAACCGAATTCTTCCCCGCCTGGGGCCGCGCGCGCCTGGAGGCGATGATCAGGAACCGCCCCGACTGGTGCGTGTCGCGCCAGCGCAGCTGGGGTGTGCCCATGCCGTTTTTCGTGAACAGGGAAACCGGCCAGCTGCACCCGCGCACGCAAGAGTTGCTGGAGCAGGTGGCCCTTCTGGTCGAGCGCGACGGTATCGAGGCGTGGTTCAGCCTGAACTCCGTCGACCTGCTCGGTGCCGGGGCCGATCACTACCGGAAGCTCGGCGACACGCTGGACGTGTGGTTCGATTCCGGCACCACGCATGCGTCGGTGTTGCGCCATCACCCGGCTTTCAGGGACGAGGTTCAGCGGCGCCTGGAGCAGGACGAGTCGCCCGCCGATCTTTATCTGGAAGGTTCGGACCAGCATCGCGGCTGGTTCCAGTCCAGCCTGCTGACCGCCTGTGCGATCAACGGCCGCGCGCCTTACGCCGCGTTGCTGACGCACGGTTTTGTCGTGGACGGCAGCGGCCACAAGATGTCGAAATCCAAAGGCAATGTGATCGCGCCGCAGAAGATACTGGACACGCTGGGGGCCGATATCCTGCGCCTGTGGGTGGCATCGACCGATTATTCCGGCGAGTTGACGATCTCCGACGAGATACTCAAACGCGTCGTGGAAAGTTACCGGCGCATCCGCAATACCTTGCGCTTCCTGCTGGCGAACATCGCCGATTTCGACCCGCAGCAGCACAGCATGCCGGTGCAGCAGTGGCTGGAAATCGACCGCTATGCGCTGGCGCTGGCGCAGCGTCTTCAGGATGAAGTTGCCGGGGCTTACGCGGGCTATGAGTTCCACCTGGTCGCGCAAAAATTGCAGGCTTTCTGTTCCGAGGATCTGGGCAGTTTCTACCTGGATATCCTGAAGGATCGTCTCTACACTGCCGGTGCGGGTTCTGCCGCGCGCCGTTCTGCGCAAAACGCGCTGTACCACATCACCCATGCGCTGGCGCGCCTGATCGCGCCCATCCTGAGTTTCACCGCCGAGGAGGTGTGGGAGGTGTTGAGCGGCGGCAACGACCGCAGTGTGTTCATCGGTGAATGGCACGAGCTGCCCGATGCGCAACTGGACGGCGATGCGGTTGCCGCTTGGCTGAAGATCGGGGCATTGCGCGCGAAGGTTAACAAGCGGCTGGAAGAAGCGCGCGGCGCGGGCCTGATCGGCTCGGCGCTTGCCGCAGAGGTGGATGTGTATGCGGCGGGTGAGGATTATCGGGTGCTGGCGCGCCTGGGCGACGACCTGCGCCTGGTGTTTATCACCTCGCGCGCCACCGTGCATCGCGTCGCGACCGAAGCGGAGGGACATATCGATGTCTCCGCCAGCCTGCACGACAAGTGCGAGCGTTGCTGGCATTACCGCGCGGATGTCGGCGCGGACCCGCGGCACGCTGCCCTGTGCGGCCGCTGCGTGAGCAATCTGTACGGC
>DAICZN010000038.1 GCA_027311105.1 Gallionella sp. | reverse complement strand
GCGCAATCCATCACCCTGGGCGATCAGCTGCAGGCTCTGCGACAGCGCAACAGACAAGGCAGGCGGCGTGGCCGTGGTGTAGACGTAGCTGTGTGCATGGTTGACGAGCGTGTCGATGACAACCTGCTCGGCCGCGATGAATGCGCCTGATACGCCAGCCGCCTTGCCCAGCGTCGCCATGTAGATGATACGTTCGGATGCGAGGTCGAAATGCGCCAACGAACCCCGCCCCTGCGCGCCGAGAACACCGAAGCCGTGCGCATCGTCCGCATACAGCCATGCATCATATTGCTCGCACAAGGCCAACAGTTCACGCAACGGGGCAACATCGCCATCCATGCTGAACACGGCATCGGTGATGACAAGTCTGCGCCCGCTGTGTGTCTGTGCAAGCAGCTTTTCCAGTTGTGCCATATCGCCATGCCGGTAGCGTTTCACTCCGGCACGCGAGAGCAGCATCGCATCGTTGAGCGAGGCGTGATTAAGCTTGTCGGCGAACACCGTATCATCCTTACCGACCAGTGCCTGCACTGCGCCAAGATTCGCCATATAACCGGTGGAAAACAGCAGCGCTGCTGGCTTGCCGACAAATGCGGCGAGCTGTTGTTCGAGTTGGTGATGTGGGTCGAAGTGTCCGCTCACCAGATGCGCCGCTCCTGCGCCGACTCCCCATTGCTGCGCACCCTGTTGCAGCGCCGCGATCAGTTGCGGATGATTGGCAAGGCCGAGGTAATCGTTGCTGCAGAAGGCAAGATAGGGTTTGCCGTCCACGATGATGTGAGGGGACTGCGGGCTCGACAGCGTGCGGCGGCCGCGCAGCAGGCCGAGTGCCGCGCGTTCGTCCAGTTCGTCTTGTAATTCGGTGAAAGGCATGTTGGCCACAGAGAGCACAGAGTACACAGAGAAAATCAGTACAGAACGAGGGTCTCTCGGTGATCTCTGTGTGCTCTGTGGCTAATGGTCTGTTTCTGCAAGCGGGTGCATGCCCAGCTTTTCCATCAGCGCGCGATCCCGTTCGACTGCAGGATTGCCCGTGGTCAATAACTGGTCGCCGTAAAAAATGGAGTTGGCTCCGGCGAGGAAGCACAGCGCCTGTACCGCATCGCTCATCTCCCCCCGTCCGGCAGAGAGACGCACAAAGGCTTGCGGCATGGTGATACGCGCGGCGGCAATGGTGCGCACGAAATCCAGCGGGTCGAGGTCTTCCGTATCCGCCAGCGGCGTGCCTTCCACCTTGACCAGGTTGTTGATGGGCACGCTTTCCGGGTATGGGTCCATGTTGGCCAGCTGCGCGATCAGGCCGGCACGCTGCGTCAGGCTCTCGCCCATGCCGATGATGCCGCCGCTGCAAACATGCATGCCTGCGTTGCGCACACGTTCCAGCGTGTCGATGCGATCCTGATAGTCGCGCGTACTGATGATGTTGCCGTAGAATTCGGGCGCGGTATCCAGGTTGTGGTTGTAGTAATCCAGTCCGGCGTCCCGCAACTGTCCGGCCTGCTCGTCGTTCAGCATGCCCAGCGTCGCGCAAGTCTCCAAACCCAGTGCCCGAACCTCCTTGACCATATCCAGCACAGCCGTCATATCTTCCCTGGAAGGTTCCCTCCACGCGGCTCCCATGCAAAAGCGCCCGGCACCGGCTTGTTTTGCCGCTTTGGCCGCCTTCAAAACTTCGTCAAGTTCTAGCATTTTGGTATTTTCCACCCCCGCAGAGTGGTATGACGACTGCGAACAGTAGCCGCAGTCCTCGGCACAGCCTCCTGTCTTGATCGACAATAAGGTGGAAAGCTGCACCGCGTTCGGATCAAAATGCTCGCGGTGCACTTGTTGCGCGCGATACATCAGGTCCGAGAAGGGCAATTTGAACAGTGCCTCGACTTCTGCGACACTCCAGCGCTGCGGTGTCGTTTGGGATTGGGCGGGACGGACAAATTCGACGGTTTTGGTTTGCATAAAAGTATGGGCAAGCAAGTAGAATGGCAAGAAAGCAGCTTCGCCCAAGAATATCCACAGGATCGAAACGACTTGTCTATTTTATCCCATCGCTTGCTAAACATCAGTGCAAAATTTGTGCACATATTGCCTGCGCAGCCCTGCCTGCTCTGTGGTGCGCCCAGCCAGAGCGGCCTGTGCTGCGCGGCTTGTGATGCCGAATTGCCGCGCCTGACCGGAAAACACTGCCCGATCTGCGCGTTACCCGCCCCGACTGGCGATGTATGCGGGGAATGTTTGAAGCAACCTCCGGCCTTCGACCATACCGTGGCGGCATTCAGCTATAACTTCCCGCTCAACAAGCTGATCCAGTCACTCAAGTTTCGCGAACGATTGATACTGGTCAATTATCTTGCCGATGCCGTTTTAAAGCGGGTAACCGCCACACCGGACTGTCTGGTTGCCTTGCCGCTGCATCCGGTGCGATTGCGCGAAAGGGGTTTCAACCAATCGATGCTGCTGGCGCGCCGTATCTCGCGCCGACTGGGCATACCCCTGCTTGTGCATGCCTGTGAGAGGGTGCGCAACACGCCGCCGCAATCCTCGCTGCCATGGAAAGAACGCGACAAGAACATGCGCCAGGCCTTCACCTGCAAGCCCGACACCGATGTGCGCGGCAAACATGTGGCGATCGTGGATGATGTGATGACGACGGGCGCATCAATCGGTGAGTTGGCACATGCCCTGAAGCTGGCCGGTGCAGGTGAAGTGAGCGCCTGGGTGGTGGCACGGACATTGCCGCACGACCATTAAACCTAGAAACCTCAGTTGACCGCTTCATTGAGGTTGTAAGGAAGTGAATATGAAAACAATTCGATACTTGTCTACGCTCACCCATTTGGTGAAGTCGCTACGAAGTGTATTGCCTGTCCCTCGCGGCGCATGGCGGCGTTGTTCCTCCTCGGAATGGAATGACCATTCCTCGTTGTCGCGCCTTGCCCTGCACCACGATGAACATACACTACACTCCGTCCAACTGAGGTTTCTAGGTTAAATTCAGAGTTCTTTGAGTTTGTTTTGCACGAATGCCTGCAACTGGGCGCTCAGGCTATTCGATGCCAGCGCGCGCTGATACGCGTTACGGGCATCGTCGTTGCGTTTTAGCGCCTGCAGCGAGATTCCCAGCCCCATCAGCCAAATACCGTTATTGGGTGCCAGTTTCAGCGCGACTTGATAATGTGCAACGGCTTCTTCCTGCAGGTTCTGGCGCTGCAACAGGGCTGCCAGAAACGCCTGGTAATCGGCTTGATCCTCGGCATACGGCAACGTCTTCTGCAGCGTTTCAAGGGCCAGCGGCATAGCGCCGCGCTCCACCTGCAAACGCGCCATCAACATGGCAAACGAAGCGTCGTGCGGGTCGCGCTTCAACCCTTTTTGCAGCACGCGTTCGGCGTCTTCGTTGCGTTTAAGGCTGATCAGCAAAGCGACCCAGGCTTTGCGCGCGTCCTTATGCGACGAATCGATGAGCAGCGCACTTTCATATCCCGCCAGCGCGTCATTCGTTCTCCCTTCCTGCAATGCAAGATTGGCTTTGCGATATTCGCCCTCAGCCCGTTGTTGCGGGGTGACCGTCTTGAGTTGCAGGTCCAGAGAGTTTTCTGCAGGAATGCCACCCGAGTTGTCGGCAATCCGATCCGTGACATGCTTCGGTTTGTGCCGTGCGGCCTTCTTCGCATCAGGCGCGGTTACAGGCTGTTCTTCGCCCTTCACCACAAGTATCGGCTTGCCATGCAAATCAGCGGCAGGTGGAGATATGCCGGACCCCGCAGTCATGCCCGCAGTCTCGACGGGGGCTGAAACTATCGCCGATGCCGGACCCGCTGGCGGGAGCACGACTACCTTCGGTATAGCCGCAACTACAGGCTGTTCGTGCGCAATAATCATTGTGCGTCCCAGATACCACTTCGCCGACGCCAACAGGATCAACAACGTAACCGCCGCAAAAACATAGCGCATCACATGCGATTGCTTGCGGGGAGGAACGGCACGTATCGTTTGTTCGCCCAGGGGCACGGTTGCACCCCGGCTTTCCAGCTCGTTCAATACCTGATTGATGAGGCTCATTTCAGCCACATTCCCAACGCAACAAGCGCAGACACCGCCACCGCGGCAGCACCCCACCAGACCCATACCATCCAGTCCTTGTAAGCTTCCGGCGTATCGGCTGCGGCTTTGCGCACATGCCGCGCCT
>DAICZN010000034.1 GCA_027311105.1 Gallionella sp. | reverse complement strand
GCGAACTGCTCGGTGCGCGGCAAAGCGGTGTGGCGATGCTGCGCTTCGCCGACATCAGCACGGATGAGGATCTGTTGAATCATGCGCGGCTGGCCGCCGACGAATTGCTGCGCGATTTTCCCGAGGCGGCGCGGGCGCATTTGCAACGCTGGATGGCAAACAAACAGGACTACCTGCACGTATGAGATTGCCCGACAGATTCTGGCGCGGTGCCGCGCTGGGCTGCGGGGCCGGGCTTGCGCCATGGCTGCGCGATCGCGGTTCCCTGACCCGGCGCATCCGGCAACACTGCACGCATTTTGCGGTGCGCGGCGTGCGCAGCGGCCTGGCGCGCATCGCGCCGGACGAATCTGCCTTGCTGGGCATTGCGCCAAAACAGCTTGCCTGGTCTCGCGAAGTGTTCCTGTATGCCGACGGCCGGCCCGTGGTATTCGCGCACAGCGCGCTCGCCAGCCGGCATTTGCGCGGCGCGTGGTCGGCTGTGCGCATGCTCGGGAACAGGCCGCTGGGCGGATTCTTGTTCGCGCATCCGCTGGTGGAAAGAATGCCGCTGCATTTCCGCGTGCTGCGGAGTTCGCATCCCCTGTATCAGCGAGCTGCCGAAGTATTGGGGCATCCCCCGCACACGCTGTGGGCGCGGCGCTCGTTGTTCTACTTGTGCGATGCGCCGCTGCTGGTCACTGAAGTATTCCTGCCGGACATCCTGACGCTGACCGGTCCGGTATGAAACAGGCCGGCAAGTTGCTGGCGGGCATCCGTGAACACGGTGTGGATGGGCAACCCGGCCTGTCTTAAGTTTTGTCCTTCCCGGTCTTTTTGCTTTCGCTGGCTTTCTTGCTGATACGCCACACAAACCAGACCACTCCGATGATGGCGACGAAGGTTACAAACTCGACCGCCCAGACTATCGTCTGAATGCTCTCCCTCTTTGGCATATCCAATTGAGCCTGGGCATTGCCCGCCGTCAGGGCCGTTCCACCCACAGCAAACAGTACAAAAATCAAACCGTTCATCAAGGCCTTCATGCCGTTTACTCCCTTCCATGGGCTGCCGAAGCAGGCGAATCGAAATTCGGTGAATCATAGTATAAATGACGCTCCGGGCGCATCTCCGGGGCTGAAAAATTCGCTCAGTGTTCCGCGCCGTGGTATCGGGCAATCGGTTACATCAGCAACTGCAGCGCTTGCGGCGTCGTATCAAAGGGGTAATGATGGCTTGTTCACTTCACCTTCAGATACAACTCTTCCACCTTCGCGCGTGCCCACGGCGTTCTGCGTAAAAACTTCAAACTCGACTTGATGCTGGGATCGTGCGTAAAGCAGCGTATCGGCACGGCGGCACCCATCGCTTCCCAGCCGATGCGCTCGGATAGCTGCGTGACCATCATCTCAAGCGTGATGCCTTCGAGAGCGGGGCGGTTTGCAGGCTGTTTATTCGTGTCCATGCCGGTATTTTACAGATGTTTGTCCGCCGGGGATTACAATGCCGCTCCATGTTTCCATCAGACACTTTTCATGACTGCACCGGTTCGTCTAGCAAAATACCTTGCCGCAAAACTTCCGTGCTCACGCCGCGAGGCCGAGCTTTATATCGCGGGAGGCTGGGTGATGGTGGATGGACAGGTGGTGGAAGAGCCGCAGTTCATGGTGTCAGCACAAAATATCGAGCTTACTCCCGGGGCCAGCCTTACACCGCAAGAACCCGCGACCATCCTGTTGTATCAACCGGCTGATACAGGCATCAATCCCGGATCGGTGCTGCAACTGATACGTTCCGAAACGCGCGCGGCGGATGACCACACCGGCATCCGCATGCTCAAGCAGCATTTCCTCCGCCTCACGCCGCACATACCGTTGGAGCGAAATGCGTGCGGCATGGTGATATACACCCAGGACTGGCGCGCGGCACGCAGGCTGAGCGAAGATGCCGCCACACTCGAACAGGAATACATCGTCGAAGTCGCGGGCCAGCTGTCCCCCGCAGGACTCAAGCTGCTCAACCATGGACTGACGTTCAACGGGCGCGCATTGCCCCCGGGAAAAGTCAGTTGGCAGAACGAAACCCGGCTGCGCTTCGCCCTCAAGGGCGTGCAACCGGGCCAGATCGCACACATGTGCCAGAGCGCGGCACTGCAGGTTCTGGCGATGAAACGCATCCGTATCGGGACCGTGTCCATGGGAAAATTGCCGCCCGGACAATGGCGCTATCTGATGCCGCAGGAGCGGTTTTAATTTGAGCGCTATGAAAGCCCATGCGCGAGTCTGTTTGCGACCAGAAAGTTTTCGCTTCCCGTTGGCAGGCACTCTTGAGGGCAGCTATACATGGCGACAGAACCGAACTTTGTGAATGACTTCTGGCGGGGACTTGTTCGGCCTTGAATTGCCCGGCCGTTTCTGCTGCTCTTTCCTGGAGGCGGTTAAGGATAAATCCTGCCACAACTCGTGGTGCAAAACTGGCTTCAGTCCGGTGTGATGCAAAAACTCTCCCAACAAGCGCTACTGAATTTGCCGCAGTTCAATCAGCGAAACCCGTTTTCCCCTGTGTTATTATTCAACGAGTTTATTGCCAACCCGCGACACCATAGTAATGGTAATGCAATCCGTGATCAGCCGAATTATTGTCCTCGCCATCGTCGCCCTGCCTCTGGCCGGGTGCAGTGCGGTCGCGATTAGTGCCCTCGGGGGCGGCACAGCGGCCGGGGTATCCTACACAATGTCCGGTACGGTTTCCCGCACCTTCACCGCACCCCTGCCCAATGTTCGTGCAGCCGCCCTGGCAGCACTTCAAAACATGCAAATCGATGTGAGCTCCATCGGCAAGGCCGGGGACGGGAAAGAGATCAGCGCGAAATCCGTAAGCCGTTCTATTGACATCGAGTTGGAGGAGATCAGCCCCAACGTCACGCGCATGTCGGTAAGCGCCAAGTCCGGGTTTTTCCACTCCGACAGTGCAACTGGCGCCGAGATACTCCAGCAGACCGGACGGAAGATTGGAGAGTTGTAAAACGCTGAATAATGGGCATGTCCGAATGCCAGCGTGCAGCACGCAGTCATTCCAATTTTCAAATGCCCGGCACGGATAATTATTGAATTTTCCATAATTGATGACAGCACAGCATCATTCGGAACAGGGCCGGAAAAATAAAAAACGGGAACGTCATTCCCGCGAAAGCGGGAATCCAGAATGCCTCGTCATTGCAACAAGGCTTTAGCTGCGAGCGAAGCGCGGCAGAGGCGAAGCAGATGCGGCAACCCAGTAATGCTGTCATTGCGAGAAGGCGAAGCCGACGTGGCAATCCAGATGGTTTAAAAAAATGCATCTTGGTCTTGCTGGATTGCTTCACTTCGTTCGCAATGACGGCATGTATGTCGTGAATTATGGAAATCTCGATAGTATCCGAATAATTTTCACCACCCCGCCATCGGCTGCTGTCCAGTATCATTCCGTTTCGATCCGGTGTAAGGCATGACGGATCGGATAAGCGATTCCATTTTTGATCAAGGCAATGACACTCGCAGAACGACTCTCGCTGTATATGCGGCTCACCCGCCTGAACCGGCCCATCGGCACCCTGCTGTTGCTGTGGCCCACGCTCTGGGCGGTGTGGATCGCCGGTGCCGGGCACCCGGCATGGCACATCGTGCTGATTTTCGTGCTGGGCACGGTGCTGATGCGCTCCGCCGGGTGCGCGGTCAACGACTATGCGGATCGGGATTTCGACAAACACGTCAAGCGCACCCGCGAGCGCCCGGTCACCAGCGGGCGCATCTCGCCGCGCGAGGCGATCTGGGTCGCGGCCAGCCTGGCGTTGCTCGCCTTTGTGCTGATCCTGCCGCTGAATAATCTGACACTGCTGCTGTCATTCCCCGCGCTGTTTCTCGCCACCAGCTATCCCTACACCAAGCGCTTCCTGGCGATCCCGCAGGCTTATCTGGGCATCGCGTTCGGCTTCGGCATCCCGATGGCGTTCGCCGCGCAGCTGGGCAGCGTGCCGCCGGTGGCGTGGCTGCTGCTCACCGCCAATGTGTTCTGGGCGATCGCCTACGACACCGAATACGCGATGGTGGACCGCGACGACGATATCCATCTCGGCATCCATTCCGCGGCCTTGCTGTTCGGCAGCCACGATGTGGCTGCGGTGATGGCCTGCTATGCGGCCACGCTGGCCCTGCTGGCAACGGCCGGGCTGGTGACAGGCGCGGAATGGTTGTATTACGCCGGACTGGCTTTCGCTGCGGGCATCGCCCTCTACCACTACACGCTGATCAGAAACCGGAGTCGCGAGCTGTGCTTCAAGGCCTTCCTGCACAACAACTGGTTCGGCGCCGCGGTGTTTGGGGGCATCGTTGCGGACTATCTGGCGCGCTTGCGCTAACGTTGGTTCCGGAATTCCCGCATCCCGTCGAAATTCGCGTCCATTCCCTCCAGCCCCAGCCCCAGCATGGCCAGTGCCGCGACGCAGGCGTGCAGCACGGGATAGTTTTGATGCGATAGATGTATCAGTGTATTCATGATGATTCTCCTGTTTGTAAGGCTGCGCCGTCGATGGGACGGCGCAGCCCGGTTAACTGCGCAACGACCTGTTCTGAATTGACGCCCAGACTCACGCGAGGTCGAAGCGATCGAGGTTCATCACCTTGTTCCAGGCCGCCACGAAGTCATCGACGAACTTCTGCTGCGCGTCTGCGCATGCATAGACCTCGGCCAGCGCCCGCAGCTGCGAGTTTGAACCGAACACCAGGTCGATACGGGTAGCGGTCCACTTCTTCGCCCCGGTCTTGCGATCGGTACCTTCGAACACTTCAGCGGCGGCCGAGGCCGGTTTCCATTCCGTGCCCATGTCGAGCAGGTTGACGAAGAAATCGTTGCTGAGTGCGCCGGGGCGTTTGGTGAAGACGCCATGCTGCGACTGGCCAACGTTGGCATTCAGGGCACGCATGCCGCCCACCAGAACCGTCATTTCGGGCGCGGTCAGCGTCAGCAGTTGCGCGCGGTCGAGCAGCAGCGCCTCGGCCGGGATGGTGAATTTCGTCTTCTGGTAGTTGCGGAAGCCGTCGGCGACCGGTTCGAGCACCGCGAAGGAGTCCGCATCGGTTTGCGCCTGCGAGGCGTCCATGCGGCCCGGCGTGAAGGGAACCGTGACGGTTTGGCCGGCATTTTTTGCAGCCTGCTCTACGCCCGCACACCCGGCCAGCACGATGAGATCAGCCAGCGAGACCTTTTTACCGCCGCTGTTGAACCCGTGCTGGATGCCCTCCAGGGTCTGCAGCACCCTGGCCAGCTGCCCGGGCTGGTTGACTGCCCAGTCCTTCTGCGGTGCGAGACGAATTCGGGCGCCGTTCGCACCGCCGCGCTTGTCGGAGCCGCGGAACGTGGATGCCGAGGCCCAGGCGGTCGAGACCAGTTCGGATACCGGGAGCTCGGATGCCAGCACCCTGGCCTTGAGCGCGGCGATGTCCTGCGCATCGATCAACTTGTGATCAACCGCAGGGATGGGGTCTTGCCAGATCAACGCTTCTTTGGGTACTTCAGGGCCGAGATAGCGCGCACGCGGACCCATGTCGCGGTGGGTGAGCTTGAACCAGGCGCGGGCGAAGGCGTCGGCGAATTCTTTCGGATTCTTGCGGAAGCGCCGCGCGATTTGTTCGTAGGCGGGATCCATGCGCATCGCCATATCGGCGGTGGTCATGATGATCGGTACCTTTTTCGAGGCATCGTGCGCGGCCGGCGCGAGATTCCCTGCGGTTGCCTGCTTCGGCGTCCACTGATGGGCGCCGGCCGGGCTCTTGGTCAGTTCCCATTCGTTGCCGAACAGCATGTCGAGGTAGCTCATGTCCCATTTGGTCGGGGTCGGGGTCCACGAGCCTTCCAGGCCACTGCCGATCTGGTAGCCGCCCTTGCCGCTGCCGAAGCTGCTCTTCCAGCCCAGGCCCTGTTGTTCGATCGGCGCGGCTTCCGGTTCGGGCCCCACGTGCGAGGCAGGCCCTGCGCCGTGGCATTTGCCGAAGGTGTGGCCGCCGCAGGTGAGCGCGACGGTTTCCTCGTCATTCATCGCCATGCGCGCGAAGGTCTCGCGCACATCGCGACCGGACGCGAGCGGATCGGGCTTGCCGCCGGGGCCTTCCGGGTTGACGTAGATCAGGCCCATCTGCAAGGCAGCGAGCGGGTTTTCGAGGTCGCGCTCGCCGGCGTAGCGTTGTTCGTCGCCCAGCCACTTCTTCTCGTTGCCCCAGTAGACGTCGATCTCCGGCGCCCAGATGTCCTCGCGTCCGCCGGCGAAGCCGAAGGTCTTGAAGCCCATCGATTCCATCGCGACGTTGCCCGCGAGAATGATGAGATCGGCCCAGGAGATATTCTTGCCGTATTTCTGCTTGATCGGCCACAACAGCCGCCGCGCCTTGTCGAGATTGACGTTGTCGGGCCAGCTGTTGAGCGGCGCAAAACGCTGGTTGCCGTGTCCAGCGCCGCCGCGACCGTCGCCGGTGCGGTAAGTGCCGGCGCTGTGCCAGGCCATGCGGATGAAGAACGGGCCATAGTGGCCGTAATCCGCGGGCCACCAGTCCTGCGAGTCGGTCATCAGGGCCGCGAGGTCGTTTTTCACCGCCGCCAGGTCGAGCTTCCTGAAGGCTGCGGCGTAGTTGAAGTCCTTATCCATGGGATCGGGCAGGGACGAGTGCTGGTGCAGGATATTCAGGTTGAGCTGGTTCGGCCACCAGTCCTGGTTAGACGTTCCGGTACCGGCGGTGTGATGGAATGGGCATTTCGCTTCGGTTGACATGTGCTTCTCCTTTGATAGTTTGAATTCAACGATTTGGTTAGATTTTTCGTCCGGGCGATCTCATGACTCGCGGTTCACCGTGAATGTGCCCCAGGCGCCCGCGTTCCTGGCATGCGCCACGCGCCCGTACTGGCGGTGAGGCTGTTCTGGTTATCGCCGGCGGGGTTTCCGGCGGCAGTGGTCATAACGTGACATTTGTTCATGATCCGCTCCTTAACTGGTTGTCGTGGTTCCTTGCCCACAGACGCAATCTAAGGCTTGGGTGTTTATAAATCCAATTGATTGATTAAACCATTCCGATTTAGAATACAAATCACATTAACCAGCGACTTGGCACATGTCTTGCCGCGCTTATAACCAGCCACTTGGTTGCCGTCTTTGGGCAACCTAGTGGAATGGCTAGTAGTTTTATCAGTCGAATGGCTATAACCAATGACTTGCCGCTTTATCGGCTTAGTCAGATGGCTGGGGGTTGTATCAGCAGTTTCATCAGGAGGTGCCATCATGACCCTTAACGAGTTGCGTTACATCGTCGCGGTCGCCCAGGAGCTCAACTTTCGCCGCGCCGCGGAAAAGTCCTTCATCAGCCAGCCTGCACTTTCGCTGGCGATACAGAAGCTCGAGGAGGAGCTGGGTGTGCAGATCTTCGAGCGCGGCAGAAGCGAGATCTCTGTAACGCCGGTCGGCGGGCAGATCGTGGAGCAGGCGCAGCGAGTGCTGGAAGAGGCGGGGCGCATACGCGAGATCGCGAGCCGGGGGGATGACCCGCTGTCGGGTGCATTGCGTGTCGGCATCATATACAGCGTCGGCCCCTACCTGTTGCCCGATCTGATACCCGCGCTGAAGAAACTCGCCCCGAACATGCCGCTGGAAGTGGAGGAGAACATCACCGGCAACCTCGATGGACTGCTGCGCAACGGCAAGCTCGACGTCATCATCATTGCTCTGCCATACGGCGATGCGGGCATACAAACTCTGCCCCTGTATGACGAACCGTTCGAAGTGGTGGTCGGCAACGATCATCACTGGGCCGGTCGGCGCAGTATCAAGCCGGAAGAACTTGCTGATGAGAAAGTGTTGCTGCTCGATTCGGGGCACTGTTTCAGCAACCAGGTCGCCGAGGCCTGTCCCGAACTCAACCGCAGGGGCGCCGAGATCCAGCAGGGTACCTCGTTCGAGACGATACGCAACATGGCCGCCTCGGGCCTGGGCATCACCGTGCTGCCCGCCTCGGCGAACAGCGCGCGTTATCGCAGCAAGCTGCTGAAAGTGATCACCTTCACCCATCCCGCGCCGTCGCGGCGCATCGCGCTGGCCTGGCGCAAGAGCTTCCCCCGCGGGCATGCGATCGGGGTACTGGCGCAAGCCATTGCGCAGGCCAAAATATCCGGCATCAAACTTTTGCGATAGACTCGCGGCATGTTGAAACGAGAATTACCCCACCGTGAAAATACCATGCTCAGGCGCAGCTATAGCCTGATCGCGCCGCTCTATGACCTGGTCATATCGCGCCCGCTGTT
Organism: Gallionella sp.; assembly: GCA_027311105.1. Lineage (GTDB taxonomy): Bacteria > Pseudomonadota > Gammaproteobacteria > Burkholderiales > Gallionellaceae > Gallionella. The sequence continues at coordinate 5,258 of DAICZN010000034.1, read as the reverse complement.
GCGGGCACGCACCCGTTCCCTGCAGGTTTTGACCAGGGATGTGGCGGGGAAGGTATTGCTGAGCGGTGTCGGCACCGGCCTTGACCTGCCGTTGCTGCCGGCGTTGCATCACTACACCGCCCTCGATTTCAACGCCGCGATGCTGTCGCGCGCCAGGCCGCGCGGCACAGGGTTAAGGGTCGATTGGGTGCTGGGCGACAGCATGGCCCTGCCTTTCCCGGCCCGGCAGTTCGATCACGTGGTATTGCATCTTATCGTTGCGGTTGTGCCGCAGCCCGTTGATTGCCTGAGGGAGGCTGCGCGCGTGCTCAAGCCCGGCGGCTCCGTTATCATTCTCGACAAATTCCTGCGCCCGAAACAAACCGCATTGCTGCGCCGCGCGCTCAATCCATTGTCGCGCCGCATTGCCACGCGCATGGACGTGGTGTTCGAAGACGTATTGCGCGAGGTGCCGCAACTGATAAAAGTCAGCGACGTGCCGCTGCTCGCCGGAGGGTGGTTCCGCGGTATCGTGCTACATAAGAAGTGACTGCATGGGGATGATGGCCGCGACCTTATTGATATTTCAATAATTCATGACACCCTTGCCGTCATTGCGAACAAAGTGAAGCAATCCAGCAAGAGAAAGATGCATTTTGCTTAAACCATCCGGATTGCCGCGCCGGCTTCGCCTTCTCGCAATGACGGGGTGTTCCGGGTTGCCGCGCCGCGCCGCTTCGCCTCTGCCGCGCTTTGCCCGCAACTGAAGCCTTGTTGCAATGACGACGCACTCTGGATTCCCGCTTGTCCCAAGGACAGCTTATCCTGAGCCCATCGAAGGACGGGAATGACGTGCCGGATTTTTAATTTCTACTTGGCGCATCCGGAAAGATGCGTCACTGTCATCAAATATGGAAACCTCAATAATTGGGGTTGATGGAGATCGACCCGGACAAAAGCCGTGCTCTTTCACTCTCAATGCGGCCGCGAGAAAGAGTTGTGTTGGGTCTGACCCGGGCCAGCCTGGGGCTGTTCCAGCATGGCCAACAGCAAACACCGGTAGCACACGCCGCGCGCCGATGAGGTGGCGCAAAGAATTAGGGGCAGCGCGCGTTCCCCGTGGCGCATCATTTCACCAGCAAGCCCAGTTTTTTCGCCAGCCATTTGGTGGTGGTGGCCTGGATCAGGATGGTCATCAGGATCGCGATGAAGGTCACCGACGCGATGACCTTCGCCCCCGGAGCTTTCATGCCGATCAGCATGCCGGCCAGCGCGCCGGGAATCACCCCGGTTTCGCGCGTCCAGCACATGAACAGCATCTCCTTCAAGCTCCATCTGGCGCGGCGGTCGGGCAGTGCGCACAGGAACACCGTGACCGGTCGCGCCACCAGCATGAACACCACGACTACCGCGACGCCGCCGAACAGATAGTGGTTGATCAGGCCGAAATCCACCTGGGTACCGAGCAGGATGAAAATAAACATGCGCATGATCAATGCCGTCGTCATCACGTAGTCTTCCAGTTCGGCGCCCTCCGTTTTGGTCAGCCTGAACCCCAGCGATTCCTGGTTGCCCAGCATGATGCCGAACACGAACACCGCCATGAAGCCGCTGGAGTGCATGCCGTCCGCGCCCATGTATGCGCCTATCACTGCCATCAGCGTGACCACCGGGGCGAATTCGGCGAGGAAGCCGAATTTTTCATGCGAAATAAAAAATGCGGCCAGATAGCCCAGTGTCCCGCCGATGACAATACCCAACAAAGATTGCTTGATCAGGTCGGCGATGGCGGCGCCGATCGAGAATTCGCCCGTGCCCAGAGCCACGCCCAGCACGGTGAACGTCAGGATCGCGCCCATCGCGTCGTTGAATGCGGATTCGCTCATCACGGTCTGAGCCACGCGTTCCCTGATGCGCACCTGCTTGAACACCGGCACCAGCGTAGCCGGGTCGGTGGAGGCGATCACGCTGCCGAGCAGCAAAGCGGTGACAGGCGCAAGTCCGAGGAAATACCAGGCGGCAACACCGGTGATCGCGGTGGTGACCAGCAAGCCCACGGTGGCGATTATGAGGATCGTGATCCAGACTTCCTTAAGCACCATGAGCCGGATCGAGGCACCGCCGTCGAACAGGATGTAGCTGGAACCGAACACCATGATCAACTGGTTGATCGTGGAGTCGGCCTTGATGTTCACGATGCCCGTCGCGCCGGAACCGAGCAGCATGCCTGCCAGAAGTAACACCACCACATCGGGTATCCGCAGCAGTCGCGCGATCAGGCCGGAGAAAGTGCCGGCGGCGAGGATAGTGCCGAACATCAGCAGTGCGTGCTTGGCCAATTCCAGCGATGCTGAAGATTCCATTTGATTTCCTTGGTTATCGTTACGGGAATACCGCTTAGGCCTGGTTGTCGCCTGCATCAGGGCAGCCCGCGCGGCCTGGGTACTTTACCAGTAATACAGCTCCGGCGGCGGCAAGGAATACCTGGCCAGAATCGGGTATCGCCATCCAACTTGACGTTGCAGACGCTACAACCTAGAATTCCCGACTGTTTAATTCAGGTAATGACATCATGAGCGACATACAACAACGCATCAAAGAACAAGTCACCAGCCATCCGGTGGTGCTCTACATGAAGGGCAACCCGCAGTTCCCGCAGTGCGGTTTTTCCGCCAACGCGGTGGGCATACTCAACGCGCTGGGCGTCAAGGAACTGTTCACCGTGGACGTGCTGCAGGACCCGGAAATCCGTAATGGCATCAAGGAATACGCCAACTGGCCGACCATCCCCCAGTTGTACATCAAGGGCGAATTCGTCGGTGGTTCGGACATCATGACCGAGATGTACCAGAGCGGGGAATTGAAGCAGCTGCTGGCTTCCTAAGCTGCCGAACCGGTATCAGGCTGCCGAAAGTCGGCTTGAACGGATCCCGCAAAAAAACTCGACAGTCGCGCTACTGAAAGCCGCAGGGCTTACGCCTTGAAGCTGTTGCTCAGTGCGATCAGTTGATCCAGCTTGGCTTTCGCCGCGCCGCTGGCGATCACCTGATCGGCCTTGGCGACACCTTCTTCCAGAGTCTTTGTCAGCCCCGCTACATAAATCGCCGCACCTGCGTTCAACTGCACGATGTCGCGCGGCGCGCCGGCTTCGTCGTTCAGTACCCCCATCAGTTTTTCCCGCGCCTCGTCGATGTTGTCAACACGCAGCATGTTGAGCGGCACGGTAGTCATGCCGAACAGGTCGGGGTGCACGGTGTATTCGCTGACCTCGCCATCCTTCAGTTCCGCGATATAAGTGCCGTCGCTGATCGATATCTCATCCATGCCATCCGCGCCGTGCACCACCAGCACATGGCGGCTGCCGAGGCGCTGCAGCACGCGCGCCTGGATACCCACCAGATCGCGGTGAAACACGCCCAGCACCTGGTTCTCCGCGCCGGCGGGGTTGGTCAGCGGCCCCAGCACGTTGAAAATCGTGCGCACGCCCAGTTCGCGGCGCACCTGGGCGGCATGCTTGATCGCGCCGTGGAAATTGGGGGCGAACATGAAACCGATGCCGATCTGGTCTATGCATAAGCCGACCTGTTCGGGAGTAAGGTGCAGGTTGACGCCCAGTGCTTCCAGTACATCCGCCGAGCCGCAGGTCGAGGACACCGAGCGCCCGCCGTGCTTGGCCACCCGCGCACCCGCGGCGGCGCTGACCAGCGCGCTGGCGGTGGAGATGTTGAACGTGTGTGCGGCATCTCCGCCGGTGCCGCAGGTATCCACTAGGTGCGCGCGGTTTGTGACCGGCACCCTGGTGGCGAATTCGCGCATCACCTGGGCGGCGGCGGAGATCTCTCCCACGGTTTCCTTTTTGACGCGCAGGCCGATCAGGATGCCGGCAATCTGCACCGGAGTGACTTCGCCACCCATGATCTGGCGCATCAGCGACAGCATCTCGTCGTAAAAAATCTCGCGCTGTTCGATCAAGCGGGTCAGTGCCTGTTGCGGTGTGATCATGGTTATCTCTTCCCTTCCAAAAAGTTCTTCAGCATGTCGTGCCCGTGTTCGGTGAGTATGGATTCGGGATGAAACTGCACGCCGTGCACTGCCAGCGTTTTGTGACGCACCCCCATGATCTCGCCGTCGCCGCTCCATGCTGTGATCTCCAGGCAATCCGGCAAAGTCGCGCGCTCGATCACCAGCGAGTGGTAGCGCGTTGCGGTGAACGGATTCGGCAGTCCGGTAAACACGCTGTTGTTGCTGTGGTGTATCAGCGAGGTCTTGCCGTGCATCAGCTGTTTGGCGTGGATGATGTGCCCGCCGAATGCCGATCCTATGCTCTGATGGCCGAGACAAACGCCGAGTATGGGGATTTTCCCCGCGAAATTCCGGATGGTTGCGACGGACACGCCCGCTTCATTCGGCGTGCACGGGCCGGGCGACACGACGATGTGCTGAGGATTCATCGCTGCAATCTGTTCGATGCCGATCCCGTCGTTGCGATGCACCACCACATCCTCACCCAGTTCGGCGAAATACTGCACCAGGTTGTAGGTGAAGGAGTCGTAGTTGTCTATCATCAAAAGCATGTTTGTCCCTATCCCTGATTCTTCGTGCGTATCATACTCAAAGCCACTGCTTCGGCAACCTCGATTCCGTCCACCGCAGCAGAAAGTATCCCGCCCGCGTAGCCCGCGCCCTCGCCGGATGGATACAGGCCGCGGGTGTTGATGCTCTGGTAATCGTCCTTGTTGCGCTTGATGCGGATCGGCGAAGAGGTGCGAGTCTCGACGCCCGTCAGCACCGCGTCGGCCAGGTCGAATCCCCTGATCTGCCTGGCGAAGGCGGGCAGCGCCTCGCGTATCGCGTCGATCGCGTAATCGGGCAGTGCGCTGGACAAATCGGTCAGGTGCACGCCGGGAGTGTAAGAGGGCTGCACTACACCGAATTTTGTCGAGGGTCTTCCGGCGAGAAAATCGCCAACCAGTTGTCCGGGCGCCCGGTAATTGCCGCCGCCCAGTTCAAACGCGCGCGATTCCCAGCGGCGCTGGAATTCCACGCCTGCCAGAACTCTGTTTGGATCCATGGGGGCGCCGGGATAATCCTGCTCGGGTGTGATGCCCACCACGATGCCACTGTTGGCGTTGCGCTCGTTGCGCGAATACTGGCTCATGCCGTTGGTTACCACGCGTCCGATTTCGGAACTCGCCGCGACCACCGTGCCGCCCGGACACATGCAGAAACTGTAAACCGAACGACCGTTGCTGGCGTGATGCACCAGCTTGTAATCCGCC
>DAICZN010000024.1 GCA_027311105.1 Gallionella sp. | reverse complement strand
CACGCCGTCCATGCTCTGGCCGTTGCACACGGTCTCGATCGAATCGGCGATCACTTCGCGCGATACCAGGGAATATTTCATCCCCTCGGTGCCCATCGAGATGCCGTCCGAGATCGTCATCGTGCCGAACATCTGCGGCATCGCGCCGGCCTTTTTCAGCGCGGCTTCGGCGCGCACGGCCAATGCGCCTATGCCCATATTGCATGGCGTGATCGTGCTGTGCGCATTCGCGATACCGACGATGGGTTTGACGAAATCCTTGTCGCCAAAACCCACCGCGCGCAACATGGCACGATTGGGAGAGCGTTGCACACCCTCGGTCACAGTCCTGCTTCTGCGGTTGTCAGACATGATTTCTCGCTTATGAATAATTTTCGCTTATAAAAAAAGGGGCTCGCGCCCCTTTCATTGCGCCTTGCCCGGATTCAGACCGCTTGTTCGGCTGCTTGTCCGGCCACCTGCTCTACCAATTCATTCATCGCCTGCGCACGTCCTTCAAGCACCGCGTCGGCAATAGCGCGCGCGTAAAGACGGATCGCCTGGGTGGAGTCATCGTTGCCGGGAATGATGTAGTCCACGCCCAGCGGCGAATTGTTGGTGTCCACGATGCCGATCACCGGAATGCCCAATTTTTGCGCCTCGACGATGGCACCCTTCTGGTAACCCACGTCGATCACGAACAGCGCGGCAGGCAGACCTTTCATGTCCTTGATGCCGCCCAGGCTGCGGTCCAGCTTGTCCAGTTCGCGCTTCATCATCAGCGCTTCCTTCTTGGAGATTTTTTCATTCGCGCCATCGGCGGTCATCTGCTCCAGCTCGCGCAGGCGCTTGATGGATTCCTGTACAGTCTTGTAGTTGGTCAGCATACCGCCCAGCCAGCGATGATTGACGAACGGTGAATCTGCACGTATCGCCTCCTCCTGGAGGATGTCGCGGGCCTGCCGCTTGGTCGCGACAAACAGGATCGCGCCCTTCTTGGCGGACAGTTTGCGCACGAAGTTTTCCGCCTCGGCGAACATCGAAACGGTTTTTTCCAGATTGATGATGTGTATCTTGTTGCGGTGACCGAAGATGAACGGTGCCATCTTGGGATTCCAGAAACGGGTCTGGTGACCGAAATGCACACCAGCCTCCAGCATTTGACGCATAGTTACAGCCATGATTACTCCAATCGCAAGGGTTATAAACTGCCGCTCGCTAGCCTGACCCACATGAACTCCTGTGAGCACCCCAACTTGTGCGGGCGGGAAATTTGCTCCGGACTATCCCGAAGCGGCGCGCATTCTATCACCAATACGCCATTGTGCTCAACCTGATTTGGCGTGTAATCGCCTGTTTACTCAGGAATTGAAGCATGCCGGGAAAACAGCACTGAATATGCGAAACCGCAGGTTCGTCCGTATCAGCGCCGCACCCGCTCAATCGGAAGGAGCCGGCCCTTTGCGCTCGCGCTCGTAATCATCGTAGCTTTGTTTTTTCCCGCAGTCCGCCGACCGGTACCTCAGACAATCCTGCTCGTGGCGGCCTTGCAAAGCTTCATAGGCAGTTCGTTTGGCCGTTTCAGCGCTGCACCCGGCAGTGAGCACAACGGTTGCCAGAAACAATGCACCGATAAAGTCAGCCATAAGAATATCCCTCCCCTGGTTCATTCGGAGTGCGGCCTGCGTGTATTTGTTGGGCTTCAGCCCCGTACAACCGCGTCCCACCCCCTTGCGGGTGGACACCTCGCCGCTTTCTCAAGGCGCAGTTTACCAGCCATTCCACAAGGCAATCCGGCAACGATTGCCAGGTAACCGGTTATGCGCACTCCATATCATTCGCGCAATATCGCCAGCGGCGGCAGCCTGGTCAGCCGTCGCGTGCCCAGCCACCCCGCCAGCATCACGACGCCCATCCCGCCC
>DAICZN010000022.1 GCA_027311105.1 Gallionella sp. | reverse complement strand
GGAAGCGCCGAATAAGTCACAACTATGGTTCGATACATTTTCCGTTCGTCCTGAGTGCCGCGCGTAGCGCGGTGTATCGAAGGTGCGAACGGAAAACACTCACCACGAACGGACTTATTCTGCGCTTCCTTAATTGCCGTGCACGTTCACGAAAATACCGGTTTGGTCAGGGAGTGGTCAGAGACTATGCGCATAATCAATGCCCGTTTATCCGATTTCAACATTCATCACGAGGAAAATGCACACATGAAAAAAATTGCGGTTGTTATTTTTTCTGTTCTTATGGCAGCCTGTTCTTCCGTACAGAAGTCAGACTCCCCCAAGACGGCAGAAGCAGGCGATAAGATTACCGCTTCAACAGCGGTTACGAATGCAGCGGCTCCATCGGCAGACGTGGACTCCGCAAAACTGACCTCTGAAATACAGGAGCTGCAACACCAGAGTGTTTACTTTGACCTCGACAAGTCTGCCATCAAGCCGGAATACCGGAATGTTATTCTGAAACAGGCGGCCTTCATCAAGGCGCATAAAAATGACGTCGTTACAGTGCAGGGCAATACCGACGAACGCGGCAGTTCGGAATACAACCTTGCGCTGGGTGACAAGCGCGCCAGCGTTGCGCGACAAAGCCTGGAACTGCTGGGTGTTCCCGCGGCACAAATCAGGACTGTGAGTTTCGGTTTGGAAAAACCGCGTCTGTTGTGCCATGAAGAACGGTGCTGGAAAGAGAATCGCCGCGACGATTTTGTCCACCAGCTGAATTAACGGCGGGCATGCTTATCCGGCGCGTTCGCGCCGGATAATTGACATGCGCGGAGGCTCTGCAAAACAGTTCAATTTCAAGTACCGTGTCATGAACCCATCCGGCTTCCGCTTAAAATCCAAACCGGTTGACTCGGCCCTTCCGCCAGAAGATTGACAACAGAACGTTCGTTCTCTATGATACAGGGGACCTTCAATCCTTCTCCCCGACATCGCCATGACCAGTATCAACCTGAATCTGCCCCTTGCGCGGCGGCGCGCCGTTCCCCCCTCGGTGCTTTCAATGACCCACCCCAACATCGAGCTGCTTGAGCGGCAACGGGCCTTGCTGCGCAAAGCCGTGCCGGCAGGCTTCCCCTCACCCGCGGACGATTACGTCGAGCGCCGCCTCAGTCTGGACGAGCACCTGATCCGGAACAAGGAGTCGACATTTTTCATGCGCGTGTCGGGGCATTCGATGCGCGGCCTGGGCATCTTTGACGGCGATCTGCTGATCGTCGACCGTTCCCTGCCTGCCGCCCACGGATGCGTGGTGGTTGCCGTGATCGACGGCGAATTCACGGTCAAGCAGTTGTTGCATACCAGCCGGGGGAAAGTGCTGCGTGCCGCCCATCCGGACTATCCCGAGGTCGTGATCAAACCGGAGCAGGACTTCACCATCTGGGGCGTGGTGCAGTGGAACGTGCACAAGGTATAAGCCATGCGACGCGCCATCGCGCTGGTGGATTGCAACAATTTCTACGTTTCCTGCGAGCGCCTGTTCCAGCCCGGTCTGGAAGGCAAGCCGGTGGTGGTTCTCTCCAATAACGATGGCTGCGTGGTATCGCGCTCGCAGGAGGCAAAGGACCTGGGGCTGAAGATGGCGGTGCCGTGGTTCCGCATGAGGGACCTCGCCAGGCAGCACAACATCGTCGCGCTCTCATCCAATTACAGTTTATACGCCGACATCTCCAACCGGGTGATGTCGCTGCTGTCCCGGTTCAGTCCCGGCCAGGAGGTCTACTCGATAGACGAATCGTTCCTGGAACTGACCGGCATCCCGGTCGATCACACCGAATATGCCCGGCAGATGCGCCGCACCGTGATGCAGCATGCAGGCATCCCGGTATGCGTCGGTATCGCGTCCAGCAAGACCCTGGCCAAGCTTGCCAATCATGTTGCCAAGAAAAATCCCCGGTATGCCGGGGTATGCGACTTCAACGGAATGACAGAAATGGAGCTGAATGGCTTGCTCGCCCGCATCGATGTCGGCGAGGTATGGGGCGTGGGCGGGCGCAGCGCAGACAGGCTGCGCGACAGGGATATCCGCAGCGTGCTCGACCTGAAGCGCGCCGCTGCAAAACATATCCGCTCGGGATTCAGCGTGGTGTTTGAGCGCATAGTGGCGGAGCTGAACGGCGTGTCCTGCCTGGAACTTGACCAGGTTGCACCCGCAAAGCAGCAGATCATCTGTTCCCGCTCGTTCGGAACGCTGACCTCCCGCCTTGCCGATCTGGAACAGGCGGTGATCGCCTACACCACCCGTGCCGCCGAGAAACTGCGCCGGCAGCGATCGCTGTGCGGCGGCATCCAGGCTTGTATCCGCACCAACCCGCACCGGGAACAGGATCCACAGCACCAGTCTTCCATACTGATGCCGCTGCCCGAACCCAGCGACGATACGCGTTTGCTTTGCCGCGCGGCTTTGCATGGACTGCGCAGCATCTACCGGACCGGCCATGCCTATCAAAAGGCGGGAGTCATGCTGACCGGGATCATTCCTGCTGCCGCCAGGCCGCAAACCCTGTTCGATGATGTACCCGGCCGGGAAAAATCCGGGGCGCTGATGAGGACGCTGGACCGCATCAACCGCAGCATGGGCAGCGGAACGATCAGGCTGCTCGGCGAAGGAACCGGCAAACCCTGGGCCATGCGCAGAGAGAATGTGTCAAAACGGTATACGACGGAATGGGGTGAGCTGGCCGTATGCAAAGCGCGCCCCTGACGCGCGCCGGGCAGTATGCATTTTTCCGGCTCCACCCCCGCCTAACTGGAGTATTCTTCGCCCTGAATCGTAACAGCCAGCGTGCCAGGGATATTTAGTGGTTACCAAAAAGAACAAGGCTAAGAAAGATACCGTGCCGAAGATTGCCCGAAAACCTTCCGGGCAATCTTCCGTGAAACCCGCCCCGGAATCTGCGCCGGAAGCACACGAGGCTCACGGCATCGGTTTCCACATCGTCGGCCTGGGCGCCTCTGCAGGCGGCCTGGAAGCTTTCGAGCAGTTTTTCCGCCCCGTTCCGACCGACTGCGGCATGGCTTTCGTACTGGTATCGCACCTCGATCCAGACCATGTCAGCATACTCACCGAAATCCTGCAGCGCACCACCACCATGCCGGTGGTGGAGGCGCAAGACCAGATGGTCGTGGCGCCCAACTGCGTCTACGTGATCCCGCCCAATCGCGACATGGCGATCTTCCACGGCGCGTTGCAACTGAACGTGCCGGAGCAGCCGCGCGGGCAACGCATGCCGATAGATGCCTTCCTGCGTTCCCTGGCCGATGACCAGGGAGAAAATGCGATCGGCATCATCCTGTCCGGCACCGGCACCGATGGCACCCTGGGGCTGCGCGCCATCCTCGGCGCGGGCGGCATCTCGCTGGTGCAGGAACCGGCTTCGGCAAGGTACGACGGCATGCCGACCAGCGCCATCCAGGCGGGCTACGCCACCCATATCCTGGCGGCGGAGAAAATGCCTCAATTCCTGCTGGCAGGCATGCACGCCCTGGCTGTCCGCCTGGAATCACCGCCGAGCCCGGTCGCAACGAGCAGCATGAATCGCATCCTGATGCAATTGCGTTCCGCCACCGGCAACGATTTTTCATTGTACAAAAAAAGCACCATCCGCCGCCGCATCGAGCGACGCATGTTGCAGCACGAGATCAATGACACCGAAACCTATGCGCGCTATATCAAGGAAAACCCGGCCGAGGTGAAGCAGCTGATCAAGGAACTGTTGATCAATGTCACCAGTTTCTTCCGCGATACGGAGGCTTTCGCCACGCTGAAGCGCGACATCCTGCCGGAACTTTTTGCGGGCAAGCCGGAGGACTACGTGTTCCGCGTCTGGGTGGCCGGTTGCGCCAGCGGCGAGGAGGCTTATTCGATCGCCATACTGCTGCGCGAGTTCATGGACGAAACCCGCCAGGAATTCAAAGTCCAGCTTTATGCCACCGACCTCGATGATGAGGCCATCACCACGGCGCGCGCCGGCTTCTATCCGCCCAATATCGCCCAGGACGTCAATCCTGACCGCCTGCGCCGCTTCTTCGTCAAGGAGGACACGGGCTACCGCATTAAAAAGAATATCCGCGAGATGGTGGTGTTCGCCATCCAGAACGTCATCAAGGATCCGCCC
>DAICZN010000020.1 GCA_027311105.1 Gallionella sp. | reverse complement strand
CCCTGCTGCAGGTCCACGATCTCGCGCTCGCTGGAGCCGCTGATCAGGATCATCGGGAAGCAGTTCGTCGTTGCATTGGCCAGCGCGGTCAGACCGTTCAGAAAGCCGGGGGCGGACACCGTCAGGCAGATGCCGGGCTTGCCGGTCATGAAGCCCTCGATGGCAGCGGCGTTGCCGGCATTCTGCTCATGGCGGAACGAAATCATGCGCATACCGTTGGCCTGCATCATGCGGGTCAGGTCCGTGATTGGAATACCGGGCAGGCCATAGATGTTGGTGATGCCGTTGAGCTTCAGGGCATCGATAACCAGATGGAAGCCGTCGGTCTGTTCAGGAGATTGAGTGTCGTTTGTCATTATTAAATACCTCTTTCTTCGTTTGAATTCGATAAAGGTTCTGCCATGCGGCTGCAGGACCGGGCCCGTCCGGTAAAAAAACCTTGTTAAATATTTAAAGCATCCCCGGGTATTCACATCGATGCTGAAACCCCGCCGGGTTCTGACGGAGGATTCCGCCGCCGTGACTCGCTTGCACAAGGTCTCGTTGCATCGTCCGGCCATCATGGGATTTCTCGGGCGGAACCGGTACAATTCCCCCGCTGCGCGCTCGTCGCCGTGCAGCCCGTTATTCAGGTAGCCAATAATAGCCAGCCGGACCCGCTGTTCTCATTGACCGCAGTCAATTTTCGGAAGATGATATTTGCCGGTTTCCATTAACTCAACTTTTACCCTGCCATGTCTTTTGTCGACCACCATCCGGAAAAAAAAATAATTCGCGTGCAATTGAAACAAAACATTGTGCTCAAGGAAATGAGTGACAGCGAGATGGCGGCTCTCGAACCGCATCTGACGATCGCCGAGTGCAACAAGGGGGATTTTTTGCTGCACCAGGGCGTGCATGAAATGGAGCAGTACTTCATACTCGACGGCATCCTGAAGCGCGTGGTCACCAGCCAGCAGGCGCATGAAATGATACTGCGCTTTGCCGTCGGGCGCGACATCGAAACCAGTTATGCGGCCTGGCGCCTGAAGACGCCCACGCCTTACAGCATCGTGTGCGTGACCAAGGCGCGCGTGGCCAAGCTGCCGATGCAGCAATGGGTGGCGTTCATTGAAGCACATGGCGAGATCAAGCAGCGCTTCGAATATGAGGTCATGAATCTGATGAGCGAGATCATGGGCCATACCATCACGCTGCACCTGCTCGATGCGCCGGGGCGCGTGCACCGATTCCTGCGCAAGCATCCCGATCTGTTCGACCATATCCCGAAAAAAGAACTCGCGTCCTACCTCAACCTCTCCCCGGAAACCCTCAGCCGGCTGAAACATCAGGGGAAAATCTGACCCGCGTAGTGCCGCCCTGCCTGCAACACCGATACACCGCCCGCCATCGGGCACCCAGCCCATCCGGCAGATTATTGGGGTTTTCATATTTGATGACAGCACATCTTTCGGAATGCAGTCAGGGGAAATTAAAAAACTGGCATGTCAATCCCGCGAATTCGGGGAATCCGGAATGCCTCGTCATTGCAACAAGGCTTCAGCTGCGAGCGATGACACAAACACCTGTCATTGCGATAACCAGCGACTTGCCAGCTTGCTGGCTTAGTCGATTGGCTAGTAGTTCCATCAGGAGGCGTAGCCGACGCGGCAATCCAGATGGTTTAAAAAAATGCATCTTGGTCTTGCTGGATTGCTTCACTTCGTTCGCAATGACGACAAGGGTGTCGTGAATTATGGAAGTATCAATAATGGGGTACCCGGGTCGGATTAAGTTATTTAGGAATTGCTCGACACGGGGTATACAATATTAAAAAAAGGGGAGGTACCACAATGAGCAAAGCACTTGACGGTGTCCGCATTCTTGATTTTACCCATGTGCAGTCCGGACCAACCTGCACCCAATTGCTGGCCTGGTTCGGTGCCGACGTGATCAAGGTGGAACGTGCCGGCGAAGGTGATGCCACGCGCGGGCAGTTGCGCGACATCCCCGACGTGGACAGCCTGTACTTCACGATGCTGAACCACAACAAGCGCTCGATCACGCTGGACACCAAGACCCCGAAAGGCAAAGAGGTGCTTGAGAAGTTGATCAGGCAGTGCGATGTGCTGGTCGAGAACTTTGCCCCCGGTGCATTGGACCGGATGGGATTTACCTGGTCGCGCATCCAGGAACTCAATCCGCGCATGATCGTCGCATCGGTTAAGGGCTTCGGCCCCGGCCCCTACGAAGACTGCAAGGTTTACGAAAATGTCGCGCAGTGCACGGGCGGCGCGGCATCGACAACCGGTTTCGTTGACGGCCCGCCGATGGTCACCGGTGCACAGATAGGCGACAGCGGCACCGGATTGAACCTGGCGCTGGGCATCGTGGCGGCCCTGTACCAGCGCAACAGCACCGGGCGCGGACAAAGGGTCCTGGCCGCGATGCAGGACGCCGTGTTGAACCTGTGCCGGGTCAAGCTGCGCGACCAGCAGCGCATGGAGCGCACGGGCCAGCTGAAAGAATACCCGCAGTATCCGGACCAGCCGTTTGGCGAATCCGTACCGCGTGCCGGCAATGCCTCCGGTGGCGGCCAGCCGGGGTCTATTCTGAAGTGCAAGGGATGGGAAACCGATCCGAACGCCTACGTCTATTTCATTGCCCAGGGAGCTGTCTGGCCCGCCATCTGCAAGGTCATTGGAGAGGAAGGCTGGGTCAGCGACGAGGCTTACGCCACCCCGCCGGCGCGCTTGACGCACCTGAAGCAGATCTTCGCGCGCGTCGAGGAATGGACCAAGACCAAAACCAAGTTCGAGGCGGTGGACATCTTGAACAAGTACGACATTCCGTGCGGGCCTATCCTGTCGATGAAAGAGATCGCCGAAGAACCGTCATTGCGCGCGAGCGGAACCGTCGTCGAGGTCTATCATCCCAAGCGCGGAAAATATCTGACGGTCGGCAATCCGATCAAGCTGTCAGACAGCCCGACCGAAGTCACACGCTCGCCGTTGTTGGGCGAACACACCGATGAAGTGCTGGCACAACTGGGCTACGATGCGAAGCAAATTGCTGCGCTGCGCGAGGAGCGCGTGATCTGAACCGTGGCCCGGCAAAGCTGTTCCCGCGGCACCTTCTTCGTAGTGTTTTCCGGCTTGCCGGTGAACTCCGGTCCCGGACCTTCCGGCTATTTGGCCGAATTCAGATTGTGCATATCCGACAACATGCGATTGTTTGTTAAATGTTGACAGCAGTTATTTTGCTATGTATGTTGGTTGCAGGTTGCAAGACAATTAAAATAAATGTGAAACCCAACAGCCAGCTGTTCCTGAACCCTATTACTGTCGCCCAACACCATAATAACCAGAGGAGAAATCGATGAAGTCCTACGCACGGAGTTTGGTATTGTCCGCATTTGCAGGAATCCTGGCCCTGGGCCTGTCCGCAACCAGTCACGCACAAGAAGTTAAAGTCCTCAAGCTTTCCCACCAGTTCCCCGCTTCGAATGGCGATGATGGCGATTTCCGCGATCGCCTGGCGCGCAAGTTCGCCAAGGAGGTCGAGGAAAAAACCGGCGGGTCGCTCAAGATCGAGATCTATCCGAGCAGCTCGATGATCAAAACCATGAGCCAGTTCAGCGCGCTGCGCAAGGGCACGCTGGACATGTCCGTGCTGCCGCTGGCCTACGGCAGCGGCGAAGTGCCCGAAGTCGGCCTGACACTGATGCCGACTCTGGTCCAGAGCTATGAGCAGGGGCTGCACTGGAAGACCGCGCCGATAGGCGTGGAACTGGAGAAAATCCTCGAATCCAAGGGTATCAAGATCGTGACCTGGGTATGGCAGGCCGGCGGCACCGTCAGCCGCGGCAAGCCTATCGTCAATCCGGACGACGTGAAGGGGCTCAAGATCCGTGGCGGCGACAAGACCATAGACCTGATGCTCAAGGGCGCAGGCGGATCAGACACCAACCTGCCCTCCAGTGAAATCTACAATGCGATGTCCACCGGCGTGCTGGATGCCGCCGTCACCTCCAGCACTTCATTGATCAGCTACCGGCTGTATGAAGTTTCCAAGTCGGTGACAACGGCACGGGACAAGTCCTTCTGGTTCATGTTCGAGCCGCTGCTGATCTCCAAAGCCTCCTGGGACACCCTGACTCCCCAGCAGCAGAAGGGCGTGATGGAGGTGGGCGCATCACTCGAACCTTTCGCAATGGAAGGCGCAAAGAAGGATGACAAACTGCTCGCCGAGATCTACGCGAAAGCGGGCAGCAAGGTTGTCGACATGAACCAGGCCTCTTTCGACAAGTGGAAGGCCATCGCCAGACAAACCTCTTTCAAGAACTTCACCGACAATGTGGCCAACGGCAAACAGCTGCTGGACATGGCCCTGTCTGTCAAATGATATGGCCGGTCAAGTGACATGAGTGCGACTTCCCACCCGGGTTCCGGCCCAAACTCCGGAACGGGGCCGGCGCAGGTGGGCGGACGGTCCGTCTGGCGGCGTTTCGCGCAGGCGGTAAAGGGTTTCAATGTCCTGACCGGCTATCTGTCCGGCATCACCATCGTGGTCACGAGTGTCGTCGTCTGCTATGGCGTGGTGATGCGTTATTTTTTTTCATCACCGACAGACTGGGGGCTGGAGCTGTCCATCTTCCTGCTTATCATCGCGACTTTCATGAGCGCCGCCTATACCCAGTTGCAGCGCGGTCACGTCACCATCGAGGTGCTTGCGCACCTGCTCTCCCCGCGCGCCAACAAGTGGCGCTACCTTGTCGGCGATGCCCTGTCGCTGGTGTTTTGCGCGTTCCTGGCCTGGAACTCCTGGGAATTCTTCCGGGAAGCTTACACGGACGGCCGGGTCACCAACAGCACATGGGGTCCCAGGCTGTGGATTCCGTACAGTTTCATGGTGATCGGAACGACGGCGCTGGCCCTGCAACTTCTGGTCCAGATCGTGGATACCGTGGTCGGCTGGAAAGGGAAGCCACATATAACCGGACCCGAGTGGAAAGAATAATAATGGACACGAGCACTATCGGCCTTCTCTACGGCGGCATAACCCTGCTGCTGCTTTTTTCGGGGATGCCCATCGCTTTCGCGCTGGGTCTTTCCGCCCTGGGCTTCATCGCGGTGTTCATGCCGGCACCGATGATCCATTCCGTGGCTGAAACCATCTATTCCGAGCTGGATAATTTCACGCTGCTGACCATTCCGCTGTTCGTGCTGATGGGCGCGGCGATAGGCAAGACCCGTGCCGGTTCGGATGTATACAATTCCCTCCATTCCTGGACGCACAGGATACCCGGCGGGCTCGGACTGGCCAATGTATTTGCCTGCACGGTATTCGCCGCGATGTGCGGTTCCAGCCCGGCGACCTGTTCCGCGATCGGCTCATCGGGAATTCCGCAACTGGTCAAGCGCGGCTATTCGGAGGGCCTGGCCGCGGGTCTTATCGCCGCCGGCGGCACCCTGGGCATCCTGATTCCGCCTTCCATCACGCTGATTCTCTACAGCCTCGCCTCCGAACAGTCCATCGGGCGACTGTTCATGGCCGGCATCGGACCCGGCGTGCTGCTGGTCTTCCTGTTCTCCTGCTGGGTCATGTTCAAGTACAGCCTGGAACGCAAATCCGCCCTTGCGGCAGTCGGCTCCGCCAGGCACGCGATCACGGAAGACGACCACTTCAGCTGGCGCGACCGCCTGGAATCCCTGCCGCGCCTGCTGCCCTTCCTGCTCCTGATTGCCCTGATCATGGTCGCCCTGTACGGCGGCCTGGCCACTCCCTCTGAAGTAGCCGGCATCGGTGCTGCAGGCGCATTGATCCTGGTGGTGACTCTCTACAAGTGCTGGAGGATAGCCGATATCAAGGCGATACTTTCCGGTTCGGTCCGCGAAAGCACAATGATCATGATGATCATCGCCACTTCCGGGCTGTTCACCTTCGTGATGAGCTACCTGGGCGTGACCCAGCAGACAGCAACCTGGCTGGTCGGACTGGGACTTTCCAAATGGTCCTTCTTCATCGGTGTGGACATATTCATCGTCGTGCTGGGTTTCTTCCTGCCGCCGGTGGCCATCATCCTGATGGTGACACCCATCGTCCTGCCGTCGCTCAAGGCCATGGGCATCGACCTGGTCTGGTTCGGCATCATCATGACGATACTGATGGAAATGGGTCTGATCCATCCGCCGGTCGGGCTCAACCTGTTCGTGATCAACAGTATCGCGCCGGACATCAAACTGAAGACCATCATCTGGGGCACCCTGCCCTTTATCGGCCTGATGCTGCTTGGAATCCTGATTCTGTGCCTGTTCCCGGAGATCGCCGTGTGGCTGCCCGACCATTTTTACAAGGGCAACTGACCTGAATTTAGCGGCCCATTGGAGGCCGCTACAGGTTTTACTGCCATAGCCCATCTGCTTTGTGGCACACTTACACCCGTTCCATCACGTCGACAATACTACTTTGCAACCCTACGAATTATTCATCGGCCTGCGCTACACCCGTGCCAAGCGCCGCAATCATTTCATCTCGTTCATCTCGCTGATCTCCATGCTGGGCATGGCGCTGGGCGTGATGGCACTGATCGTGGTGCTGTCGGTGATGAACGGATTCCAGAAAGAAATCCGCGCGCGCATGCTGGGCGCAACGCCGCATCTGGAGGTGGTCGCCGATGGCGGCCGGATGGAAAACTGGCCGTCTATTCTGGACAAGGTCATGCAGAATCCGCAAGTCCTGGCGGCGGCACCCTACGTGGGCGGACAGGGCATGTTGTCATTCGGCCAGAATGTCCAGGGCGTGATGGTGCGCGGCATCGACCCGGTCAGAGAGACTGCCATCACCGAACTGGCCAACAAGGTCAAGACCGGTTCCCTGGGTGCTTTGCGCAGCGGCGAATTCGGCGTAGTGCTGGGCGTTGACCTGGCCCGCGCACTCGGCGTTCGTCTCGGGGAAAAGGTCATGCTGATCGCCCCGCAGGGGCAGATCACCCCCGCAGGCATGGTGCCGCGTCTAAAGCAATTCCGCGTGGTGGGCATCTTCGAGATCGGCATGGCGCCCTACGACAACAACCTCGCGCTGATCAACATAACCGACGCGCAAAAGCTGTTTCAGCTCGGCGATTCCGTGACCGGCATCAGCGCCAAGCTGCGCGATGTCGATCTTGCCCCGCAGGTGGCGCGAGAGATACAGAGCCGGTTGCCCGATGACCTATACGCCAACGACTGGACGCACCAGAACAGCAACTATTTCCGCGCGGTGCAGATGGAAAAGAAAATGATGTTCATCATCCTGTCGCTGATCGTTGCGGTGGCCGCGTTCAATATCGTCTCAACGCTGGTGATGGCCGTCACCGACAAGCAGGCCGACATCGCGATTCTGCGCACGCTGGGCGCGTCACCGCGCAGCATCATGAAGATCTTCATCGTGCAGGGCGTCGTGATCGGCGTGATCGGCACGCTGCTGGGCAGCGTCAGCGGCATCGTGCTTGCGCTGAATCTGGATGTGGTCGTGCCGTTCATCGAGCACCTGTTCGGGGTGCAGTTCCTGGCCAAGGATGTGTATTACATCAGCGAATTGCCGTCCGACCTGCGCTACCACGAGGTCGCGCTGGTCTCCGGCATATCCTTTGTGATCAGCCTGCTGGCGACGATTTACCCGAGTTACCGGGCGTCGCAAACGCAACCGGCGGAGGCGTTGCGTTATGAATAAATCTACTGCGCGATTCGATAGCTGCGTTGCGCGGTACTCGCTCCTCGCCTACCGATCTGGTATGTCTCGTGCGCTGCGTTCCGTGCGCCTTGCTCTCAAACCGCTCGCTACGATTTATGAGGGCGCCATATGACTATCATCTCCTGCCGCGATTTGAGCAAGACGTTCACGATCGGCACGGTGGATGTGCAGGTGCTCAAAGGCATCAATCTCGAGGTGCGGCGCGGCGAGCGCATCGCGATCGTCGGCGCGTCGGGTTCGGGCAAGAGTACGCTGTTGCACCTGCTCGGCGGGCTGGACAACGCCAGCAGCGGCAGCGTGCAGATACTGGGGCAGGACATGCAGGGCCTGGACGAAACCCGGCGCGGCGAGATGCGCAACCGCTCGCTCGGCTTTGTGTATCAGTTCCATCACCTGCTGCCTGAATTCACCGCGCTGGAAAACGTCGCGATGCCGCTGCTGATACGCGGCATGAAGCGTGCCGAGGCTGCGCCGCGCGCCGCCGCGATGCTGGAACAGGTGGGGCTGGCGCACCGCCTCGAACACCACCCTTCCGAACTGTCCGGCGGGGAACGCCAGCGCACCGCGGTGGCGCGCGCACTGGTGACGGAACCGGCTTGCGTATTGGCCGACGAACCGACCGGCAATCTCGACCGCAACAGCGCCCAGGCGATGTTCGACCTGCTGCAGCAACTCAACGAAAGGCTCAACACCAGTTTCATCGTGGTGACGCACGATGTGGGCTTGGCAAGCCGCATGCAGCGCAGCCTGCGACTGGTGGACGGAGTGCTTCAGGCGGTGTAGTCCAGACCTATGCCCCGCATCGGGGCCGGCACATGAGCAGCGTGCCCGTTGGTTATTTCGCCCTGCACGGGCCGATGAGCATGACTGGCAACACGAAGCGGACGTCAGGCATGGACAGTAATCGACTTGACGGAGTACCTCAGGGCGCGAAGCCGCCGTCAGTTCTTCCCGAAAATCGCCCCATGGTGCCAGCCGCAATTAGTAGGGAGATCGCGCGCGCGGAGTTTATTCTCCAGCTGCGCGCCTTAATAGGCAGGCAGCACGTAACCTTGTTCGCGGAACAAGCGCAGACAGGCACCGGCGGCGACCGGATCGTAAATGGTTCCGCTACCACGTTCGATCTCGGCCAGTGCCTTGTCGATGCCAAGTCCGGCACGGTAGGGCCGATGTGAGGCCATGGCCTCGACCACGTCGGCCACCGCCATGATGCGCGACTCCAGCAGTATCTCGTCCCCCTTCAGCCCGTTGGGATAGCCGCTGCCATCCATGCGCTCGTGGTGCTGCAAAGCAATGCTTGCAACCGGCCAGGGAAATTCCACGTGTTTCAGCACATCATAGCTCGCCTGTGCATGTTCCTTTACCAGGGCGTATTCGGTTAGGGAAAGCCTGCCGGGCTTGACCAGTATTTCTGCCGGAATACTGATCTTGCCGATGTCGTGCAAATAGCCGGCGACCTTTATTCCCTCCAGGCTTTGTACGTCCAACCCCATCACTTTGGCGATGCCCACGGCAATCTCCGCCACACGGCGTTCGTGACCGGCAGTGTAGGGGTCGCGCATTTCGCCCAGACTGGTCACCATTTTCACTGTTCCCAGGAAAGCGGCATTGAGTTGTTCTACGTAGCGCATTATCTGTTCTTCGGTGCGCGTCTTCTCGGAGATGTCCTGAATCAGGCCGATGATTGCGGGCAGATCATGATAGGTGGCCAGAGAGGCATTTGCTCCGATGGAAACAGTCACCCAGTCTTTGCTCAGGACTTCAAATTCCAACGTGATGCTCGATACTTCCTTGTTAACGAGCCGGCGCACGCTCTCCGTAACCTTGCCGTGATCGGCTTTGGCGATAAATTCCAATGGGTCGCGTCCAACCAGGTCAGTCACAGATCCTTGGCCGAATATCTCGGCAGCGCGCGGATTCACATAGACTAATTTGCTATGCTGAATTATGTAGATGCCGGCAAGGGATTGTTCGACCAGCCCACGGAAGCGCTGTTCCGACTCGATGAGTTTTTGCTCCGCTTTCCTGTTTTCGGTGATATCGCGGAAATACGAGACACGACCGTAGTATTTGCCATCTTCACCATTGATCGGAGCGGAATAACGATCGATTATTCTTCCATCTTTTAAATTTATTTCAATGCGGCTTTTGAGTTCTCGGCTTTCGAACATATGCCGGACGCGGGCCAAATGTTCTTCCGTATTCCTGGCCCGGCCGGCAATTAATCGAATCACATCCTCATGCGCACCTGCGCCAAGGAACTGCGGTGAGAGCCCCCACATGGCCATGAATTGCTGGTTATATGACATAATTTTCTGATTCTCGTCGACTATCAGGAGCGCATCGAGCGAAGTCTCTTGCTGGGTCTTGAGTATCATGTTTTTGAGTTTTATTTCCTCCTGCGCCTGCCTGCGATGAGATTCGTGTTCGAAGTTGTCCAGCGCAAAACTGATATCTGTCGCCATTTCAATCAGCAGGTGGCGTGCATCCTCTTCGAACACATTGGTCGTGTCTGAATAAAGCGCAAGAATGCCAACGGGGGCGCCGTTTCTGAGCAAGGGCAGCGCGGCAATAGATTCCCAGCCAAATTCATTGCCTCGCTCGCGCCAGGGGATTAACGCCGGGTCATGCTCAAAATCCTGGCACCAGAGCGGCCGGTTTTCGCGTATCGCAGTACCGCCCGGACCGCGACCGAACGGGTCGCCACCATCAACCGAAATCCTGATTCCGTTTAGATACTCCGTGCCGAAACCGTAAGAGGCAACCGGCTTGACCCGTTTGTTTGTCGGATCGACCATTCCGATCCAGGCCATCTTCATGCCGCCGAACTGTACTGCGTCGTGGCAGATAATCGGGAACAATTCTCCCTCGCTGGTGCAGCGCACGATGGCCTCGTTACACTGGCTCAATGCGGCATAGAGTTGGTTCAGCCGGCTGATTCTGGATTCGCCAGCTTTGCGCCCGGTAATGTCGCGGCTTGATGCGAAAATGTAAAGTTGCCCATCCAGATCAACGCCTGTGGCGCTAATTTCGACATCGATAAGTTTGCCGTCTTTGCGGCGATGCACAGTCTCGAACCTTGCACTGACTCCAGCAAAATTTTTGAGCTTTTCCAGCAACTCCGCCTTCGTCCACTGCGAATCCAGATCGGCAAGATTAAGTTTTTTTGCTTCTTCCTGGGAATAACCCAACATATCGCAGAAGGCGTCATTGACCTCAACAATGTCGCCCTTGATATCTATGATGTGGACACCATCGAGAGCGTTCTTCATCAACGTCTGATAGCGTTTCAGCTGCATTTCCGCTTCCGTCATAATTTGTCGGTGTTCGATAATATCTCAGTAAAATAAAAAACTGCTTTGATTCATGATTGCCGTTAAACATATTGTTTTACATCAAAAAAGCATTGATTGAATTTCAAGCACCGGCCATAGGCACAGAACGGAGCTTCGTTTTTCAAAATTGTTTGCCTGAAACCGGCCAGTCGTGACAGGCAGTTTGTGGCCGGTCAGCGACCTTCCCGGCTGACATAATTACATGCCGCTTGACTGATTGTAAATGACCCAAACCAGCCATCGGAAAATCAACTGGCCCCCCGCCGTATCCGCGCGCGCCACCTATGTATCACCGCTATACGCCACATTACGCGCACCGCAACATATCCCGCAATCGCCAGACTCGCAGCAAGAACGGGCAGGCCGATCAGGAATGGTTCGCCCAGCGCCACCATCCATTCCCACATTTTTCCGATCAAGTCATGCCAGTGCAATTCCGGAAATGGCGGCACCACTACTGTCACGCCACTGTGCACGCCGCTCAGCCAGGCGCCAATCTTGTAAGCCAGCAAATACAGCGGCACGATCGTGAACGGGTTGGTGTACAGCGTGGTGATCAAAGCCACGGGGAGATTGACACGGAACAGCACGGCCAGCAATGCGGCGGAAATCATCTGCAACGGCCCCGGTACCAGGCCGCAGAACAACCCGGTCGCCACCCCACCCGCCACCGAACGGCGATGCAGATGCCACAGATTCGGATGCTGAAGCAAGGCTCCGAACGGGCGCAGCCAGCGATTCTGTTTTACCGAATCGGAACTGG
This sequence comes from Gallionella sp., assembly GCA_027311105.1. Lineage (GTDB taxonomy): Bacteria > Pseudomonadota > Gammaproteobacteria > Burkholderiales > Gallionellaceae > Gallionella. The sequence goes on along the minus strand of DAICZN010000020.1, from coordinate 15,860 downwards.
GCAGATTGCGTTTGAAAAATTTTCGCATGACGCCATTCTAGTCGCGCGTTAATCTACGCGCATGGTTCTCTTCACCGTCTGTTTCACGATCGGCGTGTGGCTGCTGCAACAGCAGTCCTTCCTGCCTGATCTTGTCTGGGCAGGGCTGCTGCCAGTCTGCGCGTTCGCGCTGGTAATCCCGGCCAAACCGCCAGCCCTGCGTCTTGCGCGCGCCTTGCTGCTTGCCGCCTTCGCCCTGGGCCTGGGTTTCTATCACGCCGCATGGCAGGCACAACAGCGTCTCGCCATCAGCCTGCCGGATGAGTGGCAGGGGCGCGACATCGAAGTCACCGGTGTGGTCGCCGAACTGCCGCGCAATCTCGAACACGGCCAGCGTTTCGGTTTCGATGTGGAAAAGATACTTACTCCGCAAGCCGGAGTGCCAGGGCACATTTACCTCAGCACCTATCGCAACCGGCAAACCGCACCGCCGATATTCCGCGCCGGGGAACGCTGGCAGCTCACGCTGCGCCTCAAACAGCCTCATGGCAGCAGCAACCCTTACGGTTTCGATTTTGAATTGTGGGCACTGGAGAACAATGTGCGCGCGGTGGGTTATGTGAACAACAAGGCGGACAATGTGCGCCTTGATACGCGGGCCGATGGTTTGGGATACCGCATCGAGAGCTGGCGCGAAGCGGTGCGCGACAAGTTCAAGTCGGAACTGGCAGATGCGCCCTATGCGGGCGTGCTCAGCGCGCTGGCCATAGGCGACCAGGGCAGCATCCCGCAAGCGCAGTGGCAGGTGTTCACGCGCACCGGCGTGAATCACCTGATGAGCATCTCCGGCCTGCACATCACGATGCTGTCCAGCCTGGGCTTCGCCCTCACCTACTGGCTGTGGCGGCGCAGCACGCGTGTTACGCTGTGGCTGCCGGCGCGCAAGGCTGCCGCGTTGGCGGCGGTACTGGTGGCACTGCTCTATGCGCTGCTTTCCGGTTTCGCGGTGCCGGCGCAACGCACCGTGTATATGGTGACCGCAGTTGCCGCCGCACTGTGGCTGAACCGCAATTTTTCGCCCGGGCAGATACTCGGCATCGCGTTGCTCGGCGTACTGATCCCGGACCCCTGGGCAGTATTATCGCCGGGCTTCTGGCTGTCTTTCGTTGCGGTGACGCTGATCCTGTATGTCACGGCATACCGCCTGAAGCCCTCTCACTGGCTGGTGGAATACGGCAAGGTGCAGTGGGCGATGACCATAGGCCTGATTCCCCTGCTGCTGGCGCTGTTCCAGCAGGTGTCGCTGGTCTCGCCCATTGCCAATGCCATCGCGATTCCACTGGTGAGCCTGGTGGTCGTTCCGCTCACCTTGCTCGGCGCGGTACTGCCCCCATATTTCAGCAATTGGGGCGCGCCGCTGTGGCTGGCGCACAGCGTGATGGGCTGGACGATGGCCGGACTGGAATGGCTGAACAGTCTGCCGCAGGCGGTGTGGACACAACACGCGCCGCCGCCATGGAGCATAGTGGCCGGCATGTTTGGCGTGCTGCTGATACTGTTGCCGCGCGGATTCCCGGCACGCTGGCTGGGATTCTTATTCCTGCTGCCGATGTTCTTCAACAGGCCGGAACCCCCGCTGCAGGATTCGGTACGCCTGATCATCTTCGATGTCGGGCAGGGTCTGGCGGTCGCCGCGCAAACCCGGCATCACGCGCTGCTCTACGATGCCGGCCCGGATTTCAGCGCCGGCGCGGACAGCGGCAACCGCATTTTGATCCCGTCGTTGCGCGCGCTGGGCATAGACAGACTGGATGGTCTGATACTCACCCACGACGACACCGATCACACCGGCGGCGCAGCTTCCATCATGCAAACCATGCCCGTCAACCGGGTGTTGTCCTCGCTGCCCGACGGGCATCCTCTGCTGCAACAGACAGCCAATAAACAGCACTGCGTGGACGGGCAATCATGGCAATGGGACGGCGTCGATTTCGAGATATTGCATCCCGATGCGGCAAGTTACACCGGTACCAAAATCCGCGACAACGATATGGGCTGCGTGTTGCGTATCGGCGTGGGCAGCGAGCATATATTGCTGGCTGCGGACATAGAGAAAGAATCCGAACTACAGCTGCTCAGGGAACATCCGGACAAGCTGCCAGCCACTTTGCTGGTCGTGCCTCACCACGGCAGCAAGACTTCATCGACCGATGATTTTGTGGTTGCCGTGCATCCGGAATATGCCGTGTTCACTGTTGGCTATCTCAACCGCTTCGGCCACCCCAGGCAGGAAGTCGTGCAACGCTACGCAAACAACGGGGCAGAGCTGCTGCGCTCGGACCAGGACGGCGCGATCCTGGTCGCAATGAATGCACAGGATTTGCAAGTGGAACGCTACCGCAAGATTCATCGCCGCTATTGGACTCACTTGCCGCGATCGTATCCTGAAAGCGACCCGGAAATCCCGGCCAATTGATCGCGATCCGAATTGATTGTTTTTATCGAAGTACGGATAATCACTGCCACGGGGATAATGCAGCCTCCCCGCCTCCAGACGACTCATCGTCCAAGGTCTGCTCTAGTGGGAAATCATCCAGGGAGAGGTCATGGACACATCGCAGCAGAAAATTCCCGGCAACACCCCGGTTGGCAACAGCCAGCCTCCTGAACCGGTCACGCTGGCCCGGGCCTTCCGGTATTGGCTGATACTGGGCTTCATCAGCTTCGGCGGTCCGGCCGGTCAGATCGCGATCATGCACCAGGACCTGGTCGAGAAAAAGCGCTGGATCTCCGAACGGCGTTTCTTGCACGCACTTAACTACTGCATGGTGCTGCCGGGTCCGGAGGCACAGCAACTCGCAGTTTACATAGGCTGGATGATGCACAAAACCCGGGGCGGCATCATCGCGGGTACGCTGTTTGTGCTGCCGTCGCTGTTCATTCTGATATTCCTGTCGTGGATATATCTTGTCTACGGCAACGTGCCGGCAGTCGCAGGCGTGATGTATGGAATCAAGCCGGCGGTTACCGCGATCGTGCTGTTTGCCGCGCACCGCATCGGCTCGCGCGCCTTGAACAACGGCCTGCTGTGGGGTATGGCCGCGACTGCGTTTCTTGCGATCTTTGCGTTCAACGTGCCCTTCCCCGCCATCGTGCTGGTTGCCGGATTGATCGGCTATATCGGCGGCAGGTTCGCGCCGGATAAATTCGCCATCGGCGGCGGGCACGGCAAGGCACAACACAGCTATGGCACAGCGCTGATCGCCGATGACACACCGACACCCGAGCATGCGCGCTTCAGCTGGTCACGGCTGTTGCGCGTCGCGTTCACCGGAGCGGCGATCTGGGCAGCGGCGATGCTGCTGCTGGCTGAAAAATTCGGCTGGCAGGGTGTATACACACAGATGGGCTGGTTCTTCACCAAGGCCGCGCTGCTGACTTTCGGCGGCGCTTACGCGGTGCTGCCCTATGTCTACCAGGGTGCGGTCGATCATTACCACTGGCTGACCCCGCTGCAAATGCTGGACGGGCTGGCGCTGGGCGAAACCACGCCGGGGCCGCTGATCATCGTGGTGGCCTTCGTCGGCTTCGTCGGCGGATGGGGCCAGGCGCCATTCGGCCAGGACGAGCTGTTTCTCGCCGCCGCGGTTGCCGCGGCGGTGGTGACGTTCTTCACCTTTTTGCCGTCGTTTATTTTTATTTTTCTCGGCGGACCATTGGTGGAAAGCACGCACGGCGACTTGAATTTTACCGCACCGCTTACCGGCATCACTGCTGCGGTAGTGGGCGTAATACTCAACCTGGCGGTGTTCTTTGCCTGGCACGTGCTGTGGCCGCAAGGTTGGGCGGGACGATTCGAATGGTTTTCAGCGCTGCTCGGGGTGGCGGCATTGATCGCGCTATTGCGCTTCCGCATCGGCATTATTCCCGTGATTGCGGGATGCGGGGGAATCGGCTTGATCTACCGCCTGGTGGCGTGAAGTCTTTTTGACGGGGCGTGGGAATTCCGGCTCGCGCAGTCGGAAGATTATGCGTAACATTCCACTTATTAAAACAAACCAAAACTAAGGATACAAGAATGAAACACAGCCGGACCCTCAAAATGCTCCTGTCAGCCGGCCTGATATTGCTGGCCTACGCCTCGTTGGGATCGGCCGAGGAGACAACACACACTGCCAGAGTGGAAGTTTATGCCCAACACTCCGGCGACAGGATCGTATACAGCTATCGCGTTATCAACAGCACCCAGCAAACCATCGCTGCGGTTACGATAGGACTCGATAAGCAGGGAGATGCGAATTCCAACAATGATGTATATGAACTGCTCGGGATGCCCTCGGGCTGGAATGCAAAGTTCGGCATTCCCTCGACAAGTTCCAACTCCCCCACAGGCTGGCGCGTCAGCCTGATCACCCCCGAACAGGAAAGCGCCGCGCATGCGCTCACATGGGCGCCCCTGAATGACAGGACACCGAGACTGCTGCCCGGACAGAATCTGGGCAAAATGAGCATCTCGCTGGATAAGGCGGATAGCAACTACCTGACCGGCCACGCCATGCTCAGTTTCGCAGATGGCAGCCCTGCGAATCTGACTGTCCCCCTGGAACGCCTGGACACCAGCCCGCCCAGCGTCACGGTATACTTGCACCCCGATACAATCATGCCGCAGGACAACAAATTTATCGCCATCAAGGCGACCTTTTCGATCAAGGACGATTATGACCGCATGCCCGAAATCAAGCTCGAGTCCATCACAGCCAACGAGCCCTTGGGCGCGGACGACATCCGTGACGCGAGCATCGGCCTGGATGACCGCTATTTTAAATTGCGTGCCGTTAGCAAGAGTTTTGCCGGAAGGATATATACCGTGACCTACTCGGCGACTGATGCCTCCGGCAACCAAACCATGGCTACTGCCAATGTGATGGTGTCTGCAAACCATCATCCATACGATCAGGGCGAACCGAGACAGCCGTGAGCAGGCATGGCTGCCGACTCGGAATGACCTGCGCCACCGGCGTGTTCCGGCACCGGGCGCGACGCCGGTCTTTGTAACTGCCATGTATCCCGTGCTCTACTCCTTCCGTCGCTGCCCTTATGCGATGCGCGCTCGAATGGCACTTTATGCCAGCGGCATAGCTGTCGAATTGCGCGAAGTCGAATTGAGCAACAAGCCGAAAAGCATGCTGGCATGCTCTCCCAAGGGTAGCGTGCCGGTGCTGGTGCTGCCCGACGGGGAGGTGATCGATGAAAGCTGGAATATCATGCTATGGGCGTTGCGCCGGAATGACCCCGATGGCTGGCTGGGGGAAAACAGTGCTTACGCCGATGCCGCAATCCCGCTGATCAGGGAGAACGACACAACCTTCAAAGACCTTCTGAACCGCTACAAGTATCCTGAACGTTACCCGGAACAAGGACAACACCATTACCGCGCCCGGGCGGAGATATTTATTCAGGGCCTGGAAAACCGCTTGCGCGCGACTCCATTTTTGCTGGGCGATACACCATCCGTTGCCGATGCGGGAATTTTTCCGTTCATACGCCAATTCGCCGATGTCGACCGGGGCTGGTTCGCGCAAGCGCCCTACCCGTCGCTGCGTAACTGGCTCAAAGGTTTTCTGGACTCCGCGTTGTTTGCGGCGGTTATGAACAGATACCCACCCTGGCAACCCGACGACTCACCTGTGATCATGTCTCCATGAATGACGGTATCCTTGCCGAATGCCTGCATCATCAGCATCGCGGCATGACCGCAACTCACCCGATCCAGTGCGGCGCGGCAAATGGTCATGAACAGGGAGTCCGGCAGGAGTGGACACAAACCCGGGCTGATTTTTTCCGGTGACAGGATCATGTATCGCCGTTGCCATAATAATTTCCGGAATAAGGTGATAAAATGCCGCGTTGAATAATTTTTAAGTGAAGTTTGCAAGTGCCAATCAGGATCAACAATGCGTGCAGGGTAATTTGTTCCTTCGTTGCAAATAGTCGCTGGCAATAGCGTATCGGGACATCCCTCTTCAAGGAATTCAAATAGTGAAAAAATTGTATTGCAAGTTAATCGTTGCAATGGCGACAGTGTTGCTTGGCGGTTGCCTGGACAACGGTTCAACCTACGCCCCCCCGGCGAATTTCGCGGCGACTGCGGGAGACGGCAGGGTCACCCTCACCTGGACTTCCAATTACGCAATCGACTACTGGGTCTTCAGTGCAACTGACCCCAGTATCACCGCATTCAACTGGATCGACTTGCCCAATGCCCATGCTTACACTATCGTTCCCGAGCCGCTCTATCTGTGCGGCCTGTTTATGGGAGACCAGTATTATTTTGCCGCCAATGGCCGCACCAGCGGCGGACCCGGCGGACCGAGCAGCCCCACGGTCAGCGCGACACCTTACGATGCCAGCACCACTTCCTGGACGGCCGGCCCGCCCGTTTCAAGCGCAAATATTTACGGAGTGGGATACACCAGCTTGTTTTCCTGCTGGAACAACCCGACGACAAGCGGCGCCGGAATTTTTGCGATGGTTGGCTCAGGCGGCGCGATCTATACCAGCAGCGACGGAAAGAGTTGGGCCCATCAGGCAGCCCCGGCGGGATTTACCAGCGACCTCTATGCGGTGACCGGCTATACGGCGTTTACGAATCAATATATCCCCTGGCCGGGGCTACCCGTACCGCCCCCGCAGCTCTGGGTAGCCGTCGGGAAGGGTGGATCGTCGCTCTACAGCACCGATGGCGTCAATTGGCAGATCGGGGGCTCCAATGCCAGTCCGACCCTCGGTTTTTCCACTACCAACCAGGATTTGAATGACATTACGCAAGCTTATGGCATTTTCGTCGCGGTGGGGAACAATGGCACGATCATGTCCACTTATGATGGCCTCAACTGGATAATGGCAAGTCAACCTTCTACCAGCTTTAATCTGCGGGGAATAGCCCGTGGCAGCATTTACGTTGCCGTAGGGGACAAAGGTACGATAATTACCAGCCCCGATGGCAGCAATTGGATGGCGCCGTCAACACCGGTGACCAGCAACAACCTGCGCAAGGTTGCAGTCTCACCTGCGGGTTCGCTCACGGGCATCGTAGTCGCGGTGGGCGACCAGGGCACGATAGTGACCAGCCTTAATAATGGCATTAGCTGGAGTCCCGTGATAACACTGCCCGGCGCACCAAACCTGATCAGCGTCACGGTGGAGAACAAGGTGTTCGCCAATGTCAGCGCTGATCCTGTACTGGGGTTTGCGGCCCCAAGCAGCGAGTTTGTGGCCATGGATAGCAATGGCAACGTCTATACCAGCGTGAATGGCATAGATTGGTCAGGCCCGTTCGCCACCCCCATACACAACCCGAATACCATGTTCGCCAGCGGCTTTGGTTATGTCGCAGCGGGAAACGGCGGCACTACCGCTTATGCCTTCTGACCTCTAGATTTAATGCCGTTTGTGCGAAGGGAATTTCGATGATGATCACGTTTCTGCCATGCTGAACCTGATAATTTCCACCATCGTGTTTTTTATTGCGGCCTGGTTTCTCAACCGTTACCTGGATGAACAGGGCATACCCAAAGGCATGACGCGGGGCCTGACGGTTCTGGTGCTCGCCTCGCTGATGTCGTGGGGTGCCGGGTGGGCGGTAGACTGGACGCAAGGCAAGATCGAAGGCCCTCAAGCCGCACAGGCTTCCGGGGATTTGTCCCAGATATTGAAAGCGGCTAACCAGGGACAGCCGTAACGCCTGACCGGGTGCGACCGGCCCAGCGTTTGGCGCTTAGGCCTGTTGACTGGCTGCTTCCTCCACCGCTATCGAGTAATCGCTGCCCAGCCATTCGCCGGCGCCAAAGCCATGAAAAGTGAAATCAATGCGTTGTCCGGCGGGCAATGACTTGGTATCAAGCTCGACCGCATGCAGCCCTATGCCTATGTCCAGCAATTCGGTATCCCGGACCGACTTCCATCCATCAATGCTCCAATGGATAGTGCTGGCTCTGAATGAGGCGACGAACAGACTCTGCCCGACCGTGATTTTCTGTATGGGTGCCTGGGGTATCCAGATCGCTTGCAATATCGTGGGGCGCTTCCCCTGATAGCGCTGCCATGTTGCAGATGGCCGATCACAGGGATAGCCGAGTTTTCGTGAAGTCAGCAGCTTGATGTATTCAGCATGCGCCCATACCAGCGGCATCGCGGACCCGCTGGGACGCCCGGGGTAGAGTCCCCGTGCAGGTATGGGATCGCTGTCCCACACCTGTTCCGGGATCATGCCGCCCTCGCTGCTCATGGCCACCATGGCTTGCAGATAGGGTAGCGGGTCTTTCCCTGCAAGCAGTTCATAGTGGCCGCGTTCGCCTGTCAGCAGCGGCCAGCCGCGGCCTCGTCCTACACCATCGAACGCCGTCCCATCCTTGTGCTCGCCATAGCCATCGCCGTTATAACGATGCCAGACCGGCCCGCTCGGCGTATCCGTTTTCAGCAGTTCATCGATAACCCGGATGCTGTCGATCAACAGCGGATCATCGGCCCGGCGCAGGCCGAATCGCACCAGTTGCAGGCAATCGGTGCTGACCTGTTCCTCCGCGGTCAACCCCGGATCATTCGCGCGGTTCTTGATCGGCATGACCTCGAGCAAAGCGCGCGGATTGGTTTCGCGCTGCGTAGGCGCAGTACGGATATAGTAGCCGCGCACGCCCACGCGATGCGCCAGGGCCGTGTCATACACCGCGGTCCAGTCCTCGATGTGCGCATTCCAGTAATCGGCCAGCGCCAGGGCAAACTGGCGTGACTTGGGTTCCAGCCACTCCGCTCCTTCCACCAGGGCCGCGATACAGATGGACAGCGTGAACGCGTTTATCCCAGCATTTTCCTCCCATCTATCCTGCTGGCTGATCGGTCCGCTGCGGGCAATGAAGCCGAGCGCCCGCGAGATCATGTCACTGACGGCTATGCCTTGCAGGGCATCGCGTTCTGCAAGGGTCGCCGCAAGCAGGACGGGAAAGGCCGCCTCGTCAAGTTGCACTCCCTGCCAGAAGGGTTTACCGCCCCGCCACTGGTTCTGGTACCAGTGCCCGTCGGCATTCTGGGTTGCGATAAGATAACGCAGAATATCCCTGGCCTCATCATCGGCGCCGAGCACCAGCAAAGCACCGGCGCTCTCCACCAGATCGCGCGGCCACACCAGGTGGTAACCGCCGAGCTCTTCGCGGGTATTGCCCCAGGGAATACTGAGACTGGCCACCATTGCTCCCGGATAGATTTTGTCCTGATGAACACGCAGCACCATGGCCGAAGTGACAAATTGCTCGCGCAGCGCGTGCGGGACATCGTCCAGGATACCGAATTGATCCTCGCAGCGGCGGTGCCATGCCGTCCAATCATCGCGCAATTGCTGCCAGGGTTCGGCGAAGGGCCGCATCAGGGCCGAAATTGCCAGTGTAGCCGCCGACTCCTTGCTGCTGGCGAAACCGAGCGCAAGCGTGGCCTGCCTTGGCAATTCCCCCATCAACGAAATGTTGCCGGGGCCGGCATTCGAGTACTGCCATTGCATGCGCTTGTTGTGCGAGAAGTCCTGCCAGCCATCGCTGGCTCCCACGTATCCGGCGCTGGCACGCACCCAGGCATCTGCCTGGTTGTTATCCACCGCGGCCAGGGCCAGGCCATAAGGGCCCTGTTCAGCCCAAAGCATGCAACGGCCGCGATAATTGCTCACTTCGGCCTCGTTGTTATGCCCGCTACCGCCCAGGTGGGGTGCGAGCAGTGCATACGGCCTCAGGCCGGGATCCCCTTCCAGTTGAACATCCACCAGTAAAACGTCACGATGAAGATCGGGCACTATCCTCAGCCTGAGCTTGAAACGCTCATGTTGATGAACGATCTCTATCGCCGGAACGCCTTGCACGTCCCAGACCAGATGATAGTTGCCGAGGCGCTTGACCTCGACCCAGAATCCCTGATCGTCGGCAACGATGAAGCCAAGGTCACGAACCTGGGGAATGTCTACGCGCGGGTAAAACACTTCATTCACGATACCGGCACCGACGGTGAACCACAGGCGTGAAGGTCCCAATGCGCAACCCACCGCGTCCTTCGCGCTGATGCACCACTTGGGCGGTATGCCGGGACTGCCGTGGGCATGCGCATTACTGCCTTCGGGTATTTGGCTCATCGCCGGAACCTGCTTCTGTCCATATTCCCCTGCCATCATTTGTTGGCCAGCGTCGGTGTCAGCCAACTGTTGCTATCCCTGGCCACCAGCATATCGCCCGACTCCGGTCCCCAGGAACCCGCCGCGTAGTTGGGAAAATCCGTTGCAGGATTCTCTGCCCAGACATCAAGCACAGGCATCAGCAGTTTCCACGCGGCCTCGACCTGATCTGAGCGCATGAACAGCGTGGCATCGCCGATCATGACATCCCTGAGCAATGTTTCATACGCAGCCGGCGACTCGGCCTGAAAGGCGTCCTTGTAGCGGAAACGCATGTCGACAGGGCTCAAACGCAGCGGGAGTCCCGGCTCCTTGGCCATGAACTTAAGGACGATGCCCTGCTCCGGATTGATTTGAATCACCAGCCGAGTGGGTTGGGCATTCAGGCCGACTGAAGCCGGAAACGCACGGTGCGGGACGTCGCGGAAGCGGATGGATATTTCGGTGACATCGGCGGCCATGCGCTTCCCGGTGCGCAAATAGAACGGCACGTCCTGCCAGCGCCAATTGTCCACATAGAGTTTGAGTGCGGCATAAGTTTCCGTGTTGGAGTGCGGAGCCACGCCCGGCTCATCCCGGTATTGCGGCAAATTTGCGCCGTGTATCCACCCTTCGGCATATTGACCGCGTGCGGCAAACATGTCCACGGTGTCCCGTGAGATCGGGCGCAATGAGTGCAGCACGTCGACTTTCTTGTCGCGTATATCGTCTGCATCATAGGCAACAGGCGGCTCCATCGCGACCAGACACAGCAACTGGAGCAGGTGATTTTGCACCATGTCGCGCAATGCCCCGGCATGTTCATAATAGCCGCCGCGTTTTTCCACGCCCAGGGTTTCGGAGGCGGTAATCGCGACGTGGTCCACATAACTCCGGTTCCATATTGGCTCGAAGATCGGATTTGCAAAACGCATCGCAAGGATATTTTGCACAGTTTCCTTTCCGAGATAATGATCGATGCGAAACAGCTGCCGCTCTTCAAAAATCCTGCACAGTTCATCATTGATTTCGTGGAAGGACTCCAGGTCGTTGCCCAGCGGTTTTTCGACGACCAGACGAACACGCACGCGATCCTGGGCCAGGTTTGCCGCACCGAGGCCGATCGCGATGGGCCGAAACAGCGCGGGAGGCGTGGCCAGGTAAAACACACGGTCCGCCTTGCCGCCCCATTGCACATCTTGAGCGTCCAGCGCTTTGGCCAGCGTGTTGAAGCCATCCGCGCCGGTCACATCGACCTTGATATAGCGGATCATGGCGGCGAAAGCATTCCAGTCATCGGGCTTCGGCACGCCCCGCCGCGAATTCCCTGCCGCACCCTTTTGCAAATGTGCCGCAATCTCGGTATCGCTGCTGTCGAGTCGATCCACGGCCAGCAACTGAAATCGCTGCGGCAAATGCCCGTCAAGATACAGGTTGAAAAGGGCAGGCACCACCAAACGCCACGACAGGTCTCCGCTTGCGCCAAACAGAACGAAAAGGGTATCTGCCACGTTAGTCGTCAATTTCATTTACTTCTCCAGATCGGCTCGCAGAATATTCTGACTATTCCAATTCAGCATATCACTTAATCCGGAAATAAATATGTCGAATGTGTGGCGCAACATGACAATAATTTAATCTTCACAAAATGAAACTAGATAGCCCCGGTGAATGACCAATGCCGCACTTTAATAAATTAACATGCGCGTCGAATAATCGCTGTGCAGTCAAGTCCGCCATCCGGATAAATAAAATTGAGTGTGCAACAGAATTTTATCTGTCGCCTTTGCGCCGGATAAATTTAGCGTGCAGTCATCTGCACATTTTTGATCTTTGAAATAGGAGAAATACCAATGAAATCCAGCCTGATAATCGCGACCCTGGGCGGCATATTGATAACTGCCACCCTGTCTTCTCCTGTATTTGCAGCGTCGCCTGCGGCAGCCGCTTCCGACGCGGCCGCAAAACGGAATCCGGCAAAAATGACCTGCAGGGATTTTGTCGCGCTCGACGATGTGCAAAAACCCAAGGTGGTCTATTGGGTCGAGGGCTACAGCAAAAAAGGCAAACCGGTCGACTCGGTAGTCGACTTCGACGAAACAGACAAGCTGATCCCCGTTCTCGTTACCGAATGCAAAGAGACACCCAAACTCACCCTGTGGCAAAAGTTCAAAAAGCATCTTTAAAAATGCCCCTGCGGCTGGCGGCTGAAAACTTGTCGGGTGTCATTACAGTCTTCTAATGAACTGCTGGCGGACGCAACAAAACCGTTGCACCCGCCAACCCAGGTACGTGAGAAGATGCGCTTTTGATAATCTGTTCGGTTATTGCTCTTCAGCCGCTCCCGATATCTGCGGTGGATATCTGTTCCCGGTCGGCGCGCGATACAATATCCCGGCCGCTTATCGAGGTTTCCAAATTTGATGACAGTGATGCATCTTTCGGAATGCGGTAAGGAGAAATTAATAACTGGCACGTCGTTTCCGTCCTTCTGCGTCGTCATTGCGAGAAGGCGAAGCCGGCGTGGCAATCCGGATGGTTTAATCAAAATGCATCTTTGTCTTGCTGGATTGCTTCACTTCGTTCGCAATGACGGCAAGGGTGTCATGAATTATGAAAGTATCAATAGTGTCCGGATGCAGGTCGCCTGTTTAAGGCTGGCGGAAGCGAGCCATGTTGGTATTCCGGCAAACCTGTAACGGTTTTTCGCACAACCTTTTATTCTGAAATGTCTGTCACTCAACAAGGAGAAACCAAGATGCAAATCGCAATGGTGGGACTGGGGCGCATGGGTGCCAACATGGCGCGCCGCCTGATGCGGGGTGGTCACGACTGCGTGGTATACGATCGAAATCCCGAGGCCGTGGCGCAACTGGTTTCAGAAGGGGCAACCGGCGCAGCCAGCCTGCAGGAGCTGGCAAAAAAACTTGCTCCGCCGCGTGCTGCTTGGATCATGGTGCCGTCCGGGGAAATCACCGAAAACACTGTAATGGAATTATCCGGTTGTTTGTCGGCCGGCGATGTCATGATCGATGGCGGAAACAGTTATTTCAAGGATGACGTACGCCGTGCCAAAGTGCTCGTGCAGCGCGGCATCCGTTATCTCGATGCCGGCACCAGCGGCGGCGTATGGGGGCTGGAACGCGGCTACTGCCTGATGGTGGGCGGTGACTCCGCGGCGGTCAAGAATCTTGAACCGGTGTTCCACACGCTGGCGCCCGGTGGTTCGGGTATCCCTCCCTCACCGGGAAGAACCACAGGGGGCAGCGCTGAACTGGGCTGGCTCTATTGCGGGCCTTCCGGGGCCGGACACTTCGTCAAAATGATACACAACGGTATCGAATACGGCCTGATGCAGGCCTATGCGGAGGGTTTTGATATCCTGAGGAACGCGAATGCCGAGTCCCTGCCGGCGGATCAGCGCTATGAACTGAATCTGGCCGACATCGCCGAGGTCTGGCGGCGCGGCAGCGTCGTTACTTCCTGGCTGCTGGATCTGTCGGCGGATGCTCTGGCGCGGAACCCGGATCTGTCCGAATACAGCGGCTTTGTGCAGGACTCGGGAGAGGGTCGCTGGACTGTGCAGGCAGCGCTCGACCAGGCGGTCCCGGCTGAAGTGCTTACCGCCGCTCTCTACGCCCGCTTTCGCTCGCGCCAGGAACATACTTTTGCCGACAAGATTCTGTCCGCGATGCGTCACGGCTTCGGCGGCCATGTCGAGCCCCACGAAAAGTAACCGCAAGCATGGGCTCGTCGCAGATATGCCGCTGGCACGAATTCGATAGCCGGATCAGCCTCGAACAGGCTGCAATAAACATTATCCTGGAGTCGGCGGAACAGGCAATCGCCGCACGGGGTCTGTTCCGTATCGTCTTGGCCGGGGGCAATACTCCGCGCAATATCTACCGGACCCTTTGCAGCGCCAGTGCAAAGTGGCCGGCGTGGCATATCTATTTTGGCGACGAACGGTGTCTTCCCGCAGGCCATTCCGAACGCAACAGCAGCATGGCACGTGCAGAGTGGCTGGACCATGTTGCTATTCCGCTCCGGCAAATCCACATGATTCCAGGGGAACTTGGCCCTGATAAAGCGGCCTTCAACTATGGACTCGAACTTGCGGGTATAGATAAATTCGATCTGGTGCTGCTTGGCCTGGGCGAGGATGGCCACACTGCCAGCCTGTTTCCCGGAGGGGCATGGGAACATCAGTCGCCGTTAGCGGCCGTGATACCCGTGCACGATGCTCCAAAACCGCCGGCGCAACGGGTTTCGCTCAGCCCCGAACGCCTGGGTCAGGCATCGCATGTCGTGTATCTGGTCAATGGAATGGGAAAGCGCGAAGCAGTCATGGACTGGCGTGCGGGCGTCGCGATACCCGCGAGCAAAATACGCCCGCCTGCGGGAGTGGACGTATTTCTGTATCTGGGCGGCGAAATACCCGTCACATAAAGGAAAGCGCCACGGACCAGGAGGCGGTGCTTTCAATGTGACAAACCGGGGAACAATCCCAGCATCCCGTCGGCCATGAATTGCACCGCCATCGCGGCGAGTATCAAACCCATCACCCGGGTGGCGATGCTCAGCCCGCCGGTGCCAAGGCGCTCGCCTATCGGTTCGGCCAAACGCAACACCACCCAGACGATTCCAGCCACACCGAGTATCCCCAGATTGAAAGCCAGTTTGTCCGTCAGATTACCCGCCTGATGGGCATCGACGATGGCCAGGCTTATAGCTCCCGGGCCCGCCAGCAAAGGGATTGCCAGCGGCACCACCGAGATGTCGTTTTTGGCCTCGGCTTCAACCTGCTCCGCGTCGGTGTGCTGTGCGGGACTGGTTTTGGCACTGAACATCGAGATGGCGATGAGCAGTACCAGCAATCCTCCGGCAATTCTGAACGCCGGAATACCGATACCGAAGAACGATAACAAAGCATCACCCGCCCAGACTGCAATCGTCAGGATTACAGCCACTGCAACAGAAGCCTTCAGCGTGGTGCGGTGCATTTCGCGCGAAGAGCGGCCCGCCATCAGGCTGAGATAAATCGGGATGGCCCCGAGCGGGTTCAGGATGGCGAAAATTCCCACCAGAAACTTGATGTGCTCGCTCCAAACGGGTAACAGTGTCACGTCAGTTGTTTCGATATGCTTGAACTATTTTGCTTCATCCATCATTTGCCTGGTCCTGGCTTCGACCTCCTGGGCCACTTTCACCAGCGATGCGTTTTGGGATAAGGCGGCAAGCATGGGAACAGGCTTGATCATCCCGATCAGGGTTTTGCCATGTTCGGTATATACCGAGATGCGGCATGGCAGTGCCATGTTCAAACGCATGTCGGTGGAAAGTACCTTGCCAGCCTGCCCGGGATTGCACACCTCGAAAACCTTGCAATTCTCCGCGAAGGCAATGCCCTTGCTGCGCAGCGTGGTACCCAGATCATGGATATGCAACACGCCGAATTCATGGCGCTTAACCGCCGCCTCAAGATCAATCGCTGCCTGCTCGAAGGTTTTGTTGCTCTCTACGATGTAATACATGGTATCTCCTTGGTTTCAATTACTTGGTAACACGGGTCAGGTTAGGCCAGCGGCGCAATATTGTCCAGCAGGTGCACGGGTAAAAATTTCCGCCTTGTCATTGAATTCAGCTGTGCTACGCTACACCACCCATGAAAAATTTATCGCATCAAGTCGCCTCG
>DAICZN010000019.1 GCA_027311105.1 Gallionella sp. | reverse complement strand
GCAACTTCCTTGCGCAACAGTAACGCCGTGGCCGGCGCAACGATAGCAGTCAGCAGCGGCTTCGCGCGCTGCAATAACTGATTGCGTCCTTCCTGGGTGCGCAAATCCAGCTCGGCGCTGGTTTCGCGCAACAGATATGCAGACAGCGGCATTGCTTCCTGAATACGCTGTTCAAGTGCGGCCTTGCCAAAAGCACGGATAAAACTGTCCGGGTCATGCTCGACTGGCAGGAACAAAAAACTGATGCGCTTGCCGTCCTGCAGGTAAGGCAGGGCGTTTTCCAGTGCGCGCCAGGCCGCTCGCTGACCCGCCTTGTCTCCGTCAAAGCAGAATACGATATGTTCGGTAAGGCGCAATAATTTCTGGATGTGGTACGGCGTGGTCGCCGTACCCAGGGTTGCAACGGCATATTCCACACCGTGCTGGGCCAGCGCGACCACATCCATGTACCCTTCCACCACCAGCACTTGCTGGACCGCACGAATGGCTTTTTGCGCCTGATACAGGCCATACAACTCGCGGCCCTTTTCAAACAGCGGCGTTTCCAGCGAGTTCAGGTATTTTGGCTCGCCCTTGTCCAGTACACGCCCGCCAAAACCGATAACCTGGCCGCGCACGTTGATGATCGGGAACATGATGCGGTCGCGAAACCGGTCATAGCGCTTATCCTCGTCGCCGGTGATCACCAGGCCGGTTTCGTGCAGCGTGGCATCCCGGTAATCGGGGAACGCGGCGGCAAGATTTTGCCAGCCATCCGGCGCATAGCCGATGCCGAACCTTGCCGCAATTTCGCCGCTGAGGCCGCGCTGTTTCAGATAGTCGACCGCTCGACGGGAGTTTTTGAGCTGCTCCCTGTAATAACGGGTGGCGGTTTGCATCACCTCATACAGGTTCGGCGCAATTTTCTGGTACGCATCGGTTGTGGCCGGACGTTCATTGGGAACTTCCAAACCAGCGCTGCGCGCCAACTCCTCGATCGCATCGACGAAGCCGAGCCCTGCGTGCTCCATGACGAAGCCGATTGCAGTGCCGTGTGCCCCACAGCCGAAACAGTGGTAGAACTGCTTGGTCTGGCTTACCGTGAATGAGGGGGATTTTTCACTGTGGAACGGGCAGCAGGCGACGAAATTTGCCCCGGCTTTTTTGAGCGGCACGTAACGCTCGATCACATCCACGATGTCGAGGCGATTAAGCAGATCCTGAATGAAATTTTTTGGAATCACGCCAGCACCGCCTTTTCATTACGCTCGGCAAAAATCCAAGGAATGGTTGTCTGGGTACTACCCGGGATGGTTGCTACAGGTTATTTGGTCAGCTGCGCCTTAATCAACGCAGAAACTTTGCCCATATCGGCGCGTCCTGCCAATTTCAGTTTGAGCACGCCCATCACCTTGCCCATGTCCTGCTGACCGGTCGCGCCACTCGCGGCAATCGCCCCGGCCACGGCTGCAACGACTTCGGCTTCACTGAATTGTTGCGGCATATATTCAGCCAGCACGGTCATCTCGAATTTTTCGACATCCGCCAAATCCTGGCGGCCTGCCGCTTCATATTGATTGATGGAATCGCGGCGCTGTTTGTTCATCTTTTCGATGATCGCGACCACGTCCGCATCCGACAATTCGACACGTTCATCCACCTCGCGCTGTTTCATCGCGGCAAGCAGCAAACGAATCGCCCCGAGACGCGCCGCATCCTTGGCGCGCATCGCGGCTTTCATGTCTTCGGTGATTTGTTGCTTGAGACTCATACCGGTACCAACCGCCACACCCCAAAAGGCGCGGAGATTAAGTATTAATAGAGCTTGGGTGGGAGAACCTGGCTCATCAGGCGCTTGTAATGGCGCTTCACGGCGGCGGCCAGCTTGCGCTTGCGCTCTGCGGTGGGCTTCTCATAAAATTCACGGGCGCGCAGGTCGGTCAGCAGGCCGGTTTTTTCCACGGAACGCTTGAACCGGCGCATGGCGACTTCAAACGGTTCATTCTCTTTCACACGTACTGTTGTCATGAACAAACTACCTTATTCAAAAAAATTGAGGGCGCGATTCTAGCAAAAGCCACCTCCCTCCACAACCAGTATTTACCGGGCCGCGATTCCGGGGAATTTGCGCTTGCCAACCCGCGCCACGGCCTCGGCAGCCTTGTCGTTAACGCGCCATCCTTCGATTGACCGTTACGAACAACACCAGAAGACTTAAAAGCCCGGCTTTGCCGGGTCAAATCCTAGACACACCTCAATTGCGCCGGCAATTTATCCGATCGCCCGAGGAGAAAGAGGCCGAGGTCATCCAGAAACGCGGGCGTAGCATCGTCGGGATCGAGTTTGTAGGCGGAGGCGCCGAAAGCCGCAATATTCAGGCACACCACATTGATATTGCTTTCGGTATAGTTTCCCTGAAATTTGATCTGTACCGGAAAATCAGCGGCCAACCGTGTTTCCAGCCATTCCTGTTTGGGCTTCTTGCTGGCCGCGTCCATATCGTCGATCACGCGCAATTTCAAAACCTGCAACTCCTTCTTGATCGTTTCAAGCGGCCCCCAAGGCCGTTTTAGCAGCACGGGCCCCGGCGCGCACAGGTTAACGCTGAGCGCTACAAAATCAGTAAGCGCCGCATCGGAAAGACTTTGCTTGCGACTCTCAATGGTCGCATCCCGCCACTTCAGGCTGGAGTAGATCGTGCGGGCATCATAGCGGTAGGTTCTATTTATAGTGGGGCCCACTTCGTTGACATGCCTGATGAACGGGTTAAAAAATTTGGCGATCCTGTTTAAAGCATCATTCACTCGCCCGTCCCTGGTCCGGCTCTCCTGTAATGCAGATTGCCTGGAACCCAAACTCTCTTTCGCTTCCCGCGCCAACCCGGCTAGCAGACCGGACTCGTTCAATACTGCCGGGGATGCCGGCAAAATGCGGGTACCAGAAGCAGAGAGTGCGGCGGTCGAGGTCGCCACGATCTCTTGAGATGAAATAAATTGATGAAATCCCAGGTTGACTTCCCGCAGTGAATTATCCTGCTGTTCCTGAATATCCGCGATACCGGATTTGCGGTCGGCCTCCCGCTGCGACTCTTTCAGGCGCACTTCAAAATCGTCCATGTTGAAATCAATAATCGAACTTTGACCAACACCAATTTTCTGCGGATCTTGCGCCGAACCAGATATTTTTGTCGCTTCTGCAGAAAACGCCCGGGCCGCAGGAGCCGGCGATTCCACCGCAATTTTCAGATATTTGATGAACTCTGCCGCTGTTTGGAAGCGATCTTCCGGCTGTTTTGCCATGGCTTTTTCCACGACCTTGCATAGCGCATCCGGCAGGTCGGGGTTGAGTTTGCTTCGGAGAACCGGAGCATGATTCAAAACCTTGTGCATGATAATGGTCATATTACTGCCGGTAAATGGTCGCTCTCCGGTGAGAAACTGATAGAGGATGACACCTGCAGAATAAATATCGCTACGGCGATCCGACGCCAGCCCCATAAACTGCTCTGGCGACATATAGGACGGCGTGCCCAGCACGGTGCCGATTTGCGTGAGCTCTGAAGATTCAATCCTCGCAATGCCGAAATCCGCGATCTTCACCTGTCCATCCGCAGTAATCAGAATGTTCGAAGGCTTGATGTCCCGGTGTATCACACCACGGGAATGCGAGTACTCAAGCGCATCAAGAAGCTGGGTCATGATTATTACGCTGTCATTAATTTTGAATCGCGCAGTCCTGTCGAAGTGCTCCCTCAATTCAGTCCCGGCGACGAATTCCATGGCGATGAAAGCCACGTCTCCATCCTCGCCATATTCATAAACCGAAACAATATTGGGATGCGTGAGGCGGCCAGCCGCCTGCGCCTCACGGCGGAATCGGCTTAGTATCTCCCCGGCCTCGGATTTGTCGATCATGGACTTCTGGATTGATTTGATCGCCACAGTACGCTCGATAAACGGATCGTAGCCTTCATAGACTATGCCCATGGCGCCCCTGCCGAGCTCGCGCCTGATTTCATATTTGCCGAGTTTATTTGGCACTGTTACCCCATTAAGTTATTGCTGCCGCACTTGAATGGTCTTGAAAAATTCGCGCTAACTGACCGTCACCCGCGCGAACTTGCGTTTGCCGACCTGGGCCACCACCACCCTGCCCGCCTCGACCACGGCAGCCTTGTCATTGATGCGCTCACCGTCCAATTTGACCGCGCCCTGCTGGATCAGGCGCATCGCTTCGGAAGTTCCTTCCACCAGCCCGGCTTGTTTGAGCAATTGCGGCACGACGATGCGGCCATCAGGCGCGGCAACACTTATTTCCGGCATATCTTCCGGCAGCACGCCCTGGCGATAGCGCGATTCGAACTCGGTCAGTGCGGCCTCCGCGGCCCGCTTGTCATGGAACCGCGCCACGATCTCCAGCGCCAGCAGAACCTTGATATCGCGCGGATTACGCCCGCCTTCCACCTCTGCTTGCCAGGCAGCAATCTCCCCGATACTGCGGAACGACAACAATTCCAGATAGCGCCACATCAGGGTATCGGAAATCGACATCAGCTTGCCGAACATCTCCTGCGGCACATCGGTGATGCCGATGTAATTCCCCATGGACTTGGACATCTTGTTCACGCCGTCCAGGCCTTCAAGCAACGGCATGGTGAGCACACACTGGGCCGGCTGCGCATAATGCTTCTGCAACTCCCGTCCCATCAGCAGGTTGAATTTCTGGTCCGTTCCGCCCAGCTCGATATCCGCCTTGAGCGCCACGGAGTCGTAACCCTGCACCAGCGGATAAATGAATTCGTGGATGGCGATGGGCTGGTTACCCTTGTAGCGTTTGGAAAAGTCATCGCGCTCCAGCATTCGTGCCACGGTATGCGTGGATGCCAGCCTGATCAAATCGACCGCGCTGAATTTGTCCATCCAGGTCGAGTTGAACACGATCTCGGTTCTTTCGGGGTCCAGCACCTTGAACACCTGGTCGCGATACGACTGGGCATTTTCGACCACTTGTTCACGTGACAAAGGCGGGCGGGTGGTATTTTTACCGCTGGGGTCGCCGATCATGCCGGTGAAGTCGCCGATCAGGAACAGCGCATGGTGGCCCAGATCCTGCAGCTGGCGCATCTTGTTGAGCAGCACGGTATGGCCGAGATGCAAGTCCGGCGCAGTCGGGTCAAAACCCGCCTTGACCCGCAACGGACGTCCCAAGCTCAGCTTGTGTTTCAACTCGTCTTCAAGCAGCAGCTCGTGGGCCCCGCGCTTGATCTGCTCCAGCGCCTCTGAAAGTGTCATTTTTGAATGTGTCATTTCAATCATACTTGTGTTCAATTCATGCCCGGAAAAAGCGGTTAAACATACACTTCCGCCTTCCCCGACACTCATCAGCCGGGTTTGCCACCCATCAGTCCAATTTTGCGGTGATGTCCCTTTCTGGTAAAGTGCGCACCGTCTATCTACGCAACACGTTGCCAGAATCAAGCCAGGCAACTCAAGGAGTCATGAATGTTAACCCAAAACCAGTTCGGGCAAGGACGCAAATTGCCGGAAAACAAGAAAAATTTGCGCTGGTTTGTCGCCCTGTCCACACTGCCCCTGCTGGGAGTCGTCACGGCTTTCGGATTGGTGCCCCAGACTGACTTTGATTTGGCTTCCGCAAGGGTGGCCATCGAAGAGATCGCGTTAGCCAAAGTGGCCGATCCGGCACCCGCCAGCGCAAGTTACTGGCGCGATGAGCGCGTTCAAAATGGCGATACCGTGGCTGAGCTTATGACTCGCTTGAACATTGAGGACACTGCCGCCAGCGACTATTTGCGCAGTGCTGCCGAAGCCGTGTCATTCCGCAAATTGCCGGTCGGCACAGAAGTGCAGGCCGAAACCACAACATCCGGCGGGTTGATCGCATTGCGATATCTCAATGACAACGGCACGCAGGTATCAATAGAAAAGCAGGGCGCCACTTTCAAAACTCTTGCGTTGCCCGCACAACTCGAAAAGCGTTTGTTCGTGCGCACCGGCGAAATCAAAACCAACCTGTATTCGGCGACCGACGAAGCGGGCTTGCCGGAAGCCGCCGCCAACCAGCTGAACGAGCTATTCAGCGGCGACATCGATTTTCATCATGACTTGCGCAAAGGCGACAAATTCACCGTGGTGTACGAAATGACCTATAGCAACGGCGCGTTGCTTCATATTGGTCGCATCCAGGCTGCTGAATTCATCAATCAGGGGCATACCTACCGTGCGGTATATTTCCAGAAGGACAACCAGCACGGGGATTACTACACACCCGATGGCAAGAGCGTACACAAAGCCTTTCTGCGTTCACCCATAGCCTATTCGCGGGTAAGTTCCAGCTTTTCGCTCTCCCGCTTTCACCCGATACTCAACAAGTGGCGCGCCCACAAGGGCACGGATTTTGCCGCTCCCATGGGGACCAAAGTCAAAGTGACTGCCGACGGAATAGTATCCGTAGTCGGCAGGCAAGGCGGCTACGGCAATGTCATCATGGTCAGCCACCAAAGTCGCTACACCACGGTATATGGCCATTTGTCGCGCTTTGCCAAGGGGCTGCACAAAGGCCAGCATGTCGAGCAAGGCGAGGTCATCGGCTATGTCGGTATGACCGGACTGGCCACGGGACCGCATCTTCATTATGAATTCAGGGTTAACGGACAACAACACGACCCATTGCGCGTTGCCTTACCCGACGCAAAACCCATTGATGCTGCCGATCGCGCCGCGTTTCAACCCGTAGCAAACGACCTGGTTGCGCGGCTAAACCTGTTGCGCAACACCAATCTTGCAAAACTCGACTGATTAGCCCGTGCAACAGCCTGAGCTATATATCGGGTTGATGTCGGGAACCAGTCTGGACGGCATCGATGCCGTCCTTGTCGATTTAAGCCGGCCGGAACCCCTTCAGCTTGCCAATTACTACCTGCCGTTTGACGACACATTGAAAAACAGCTTGCTTGCGCTGCACCAACCCGGGCACAACGAGCTGCATCTGGCACAGGCCATAGGCAACCAGCTGGCACGGATGTATGCACAAAGCATTTTTCCGCTGTTGTCACAAACCGGCATCGCGGCAAAACAGGTCCGCGCCATCGGCTGCCACGGCCAGACCATCCGCCATCGCCCCGAACACGGCTACTCGCTGCAAATCGGCAACGCCGCGCTGCTCGCCGAATTGACCGGTATCACTGTGGTCAGCGATTTTCGCAGCCGCGACATCGCCGCAGGCGGGCAAGGTGCGCCGCTGGTTCCCGCATTTCACGACCAGCTGCTGCGTCATCCCGGCATCCACCGCGTCATCGTCAACATAGGTGGCATCGGTAACCTGACGAATTTGGCTCCCGGTCGCCCCGCTTCCGGCTTCGACTGCGGCCCAGGAAATATGCTGATGGACGCCTGGTGCGCAAGACACACCGGCAAACCATATGATGAAAACGGTGCCTGGGCCGCTTTCGGTCAGGTGCTGCCCGAATTGCTGGAACGCATGCTTGAAGAACCGTTCTTTTCCCTCACCCCGCCCAAAAGCAGCGGCCGCGATCTTTTCAACACGGCATGGCTGCTTGGCAGGCTGACGGGCCATGAAGCAGCGGTTGACGTGCAAGCCACCCTGCTGGAATTGACTTGCGCAACCATCGCCCGGGGGATTCGACAGCATTGTGCCGGCGCGCGGGAAATTTATCTTTGCGGCGGGGGAGCCCACAACCAGGCCCTGGTTAATCGTCTTTCCGCATTGCTGGCAGATTGCAGCATACGATCAACCGGCGCTCTCGGCATCGACGGCGACTTAATGGAATCCACCGCCTTCGCCTGGCTGGCGCAACAAGCCCTGCACGGCAAACCCGCCAACCTGCCGCTGGTCACCGGCGCAAGTCATCCCTGCATCCTGGGTGCGGTTTACCGCAGTCTGTAACAGAATCTTCCCGGCATTTCATTTCCGGTTAATTGCCAATCGATACATAACCAGCGAACATAAGCCCATGGCCCGCCGGCCAAACTGAGGGCCCGCCATACCGGGCAAGCCGCGTTGGCTATAACGCCCGGCTTACTCTCATGACGCTTTGGTCATCTTCACTGGTTTTAACGGCAAATCCCAGACGCATCATGAGATTGAGCATGTTGTGGTTATTGCTCAACACTTCCCCTTCTATCACGGACAATCCTTTTGATCGTGCGGCTTCCATCAACACGACCATGAGTTTTTGCCCCAATCCTTTCCCCTGGAAACTGTCCGCCACCACCAGCGCGAACTCGCAGGAATCGCCATCCGGATTAATGGCATAACGCGCGACGCCAAGTTCGATTTCCCTGTTTTGCGCGAGGGTTACCGCAATCAATGCCATTTCCCTGCTGTAATCGATCTGGGTAAAGCGCACCAGCATAGCTTCGGTGAGTTCCTGCATGCTGCTCATGAAGCGGAAATACCTGGATTCTTCCGACAATTCGCGCACGAATGCCTGCACCAGCTCTGCATCTTCCGGGCGGATAGGTCGTATCGTGATGTCTGTGCCGTCAGCCAGCTGCCACTGGCTGACCAGTTGGGTGGGATACGGGTAGATGGCCATGTGGGCGTAGCGGTCGGCTCCCGGCGGGCGGTATTCGACCAGCACGCGCGCGTCGGCGGCAAGTGCGCCGTGTTCATCGAGGATCAGCGGGTTGATGTCCATCTCTTTGAGCAACGGCAGCTCGCATACCATTTCAGACACGCGCAATAACACATCTTCCAGCGCCTCAATATCGGCAGGAAGCATGCTGCGGAATGCGCCCAGCATTTTGGCGATACGGGTTTCATGAATC
>DAICZN010000014.1 GCA_027311105.1 Gallionella sp. | reverse complement strand
CCGCCGATCAGGCCCACACCGAACACAACGATCTTGTGGAATGGTCGTGTAGTCATGATTCGCTGTGGTGTATCAGTTGCCCGGCGGCATCCAGCACCCGGACGCTGACCGGGATGCCGTTGCGCACACTTTCGGTCACGACGCAAAAATCCTCGAACTGGGCGGCACAATGGGCAAGTCGCTCGACCGCCTGGTGCAGGCGTATATCCACGACAAAACCGCCCACGCGCAACCGTCCCTGCTCGTTGCGCACCATCTCGCCGGTCACTTTCGCGGTGATCCCCTGCGGATCCTGCTTGAACTTGCCCAGGCAGAACAGCAGGCTGGCAGAAAGGCAATTCGCCACCGCGGCCGCCAGCAAGCGCGAGGCATTCGGGCCGGTGCCCGCCCCCAGCGGGGCCGGCTCGTCCAATTGCAGATCGGGCACACCGGCAAGGTCGAACTGCACATTGAACTGGTAATCGTTCTGTCTGGTCAGCGTCAGCGTGAATTCCATATCGGGCATGATGCGCTCCCCTACAGTGTGCGGCCTATCGCCCTGGCGATAGCGCCCAGCGTCCCCATCAGGTCTTTCAATTCCTGCGGCGTCAGTGCCTGGTCGGCATCGCACCACGCCTCGCAGGGATTCGGGTGCATCTCGACCAGCAGGCCGTCCGCGCCCGCGGCGATCGCCGCCTGCGACAACGCCGGCACCATCCACGCCTTGCCACCGGCGTGGGACGGGTCGACGATCACCGGCAGATGGGTTTCCTTTTTCAGCACCGGGATCGCGGTCACGTCCAGCACGTTGCGGTAGTAGGTCTCGAAAGTGCGGATGCCGCGCTCGCAGAAGATGATGTTGTGGTTGCCGCCCGCCGCGATGTATTCCGCCGCCATCAGCCATTCGGAAATGGTCGCGGACATGCCGCGCTTCAGGATCACCGGCTTGTTGATGCGCCCGACTTCCTTGAGCAGGTCGAAGTTCTGCATGTTGCGCGTGCCGATCTGGATCACGTCGACATCGTTTTCCATGAAGGTGTCCAGCATGCGGATATCCATCAGTTCGGTGACGATGGGCAACTTGTATTTGCTTGCCGCCTTGCGGAACATGTCCAGCCCTTCCTTGCCCTTGCCCTGGAAGGTGTAAGGGCTGGTGCGCGGCTTGAATGCCCCGCCGCGCATCAACCGGCAGCCCGCCTCGTGCACGAACCGGGCCGACAAGTCCATCTGTTCCTGTGTCTCGACCGAACACGGCCCGGCTATCACCTGGATCTGGTTGCCGCCCAGCTTGATGCCGGCAATATCGACGATGGTATTTTCCCTGTGCGATTCGCGCGACACGATCTTGTATTGCTTGGCGATATGCATCGCCGATTCCACGCCGGGCAGCGGCGTGAACATTTCCTCGGTCAGCGGGCTTTCATCGCCGATCGCCCCGATCACGGTGCGCTCAATGCCGCGCGAAATGTTGGCCTTCAATCCCGCCGTCTCCAGCCTCTTCACCACTGCGCCAATTTGCTCGTCAGTGACGTCTTTTCCCATTACGATAATCACACTTGCTCTCCCAGTACATGCTGCAACGCCGACAAAAATTTGTCATTCTCTGTTTCCAGACCGATACTCACCCGCAAATAATCCGGCATCGCATAATTGGCGACAGGCCTGACGATCACGCCCAGTTCCAGCAGCCGCCGGTAGACGCGCGCCGCATTGGCAATCTTGAAGCTGACGAAATTGCCGCAAGACGGGATATGCTCCAATCCCAGCTTCGCCAGCCCTTCCACTATCCGTTTCATGCCGCGCAGATTCAGCTCGAAGGTCTGCTGCACAAAATCCGTATCCTGCAGCGCTGCTACCGCGGCAGCCTGCGCCAGGCTGTTGACGTTGAACGGCTGACGCACGCGGTTCATCATGTCGGCCACCTGCGCATCGGCGAACGCATAGCCGACGCGCAATCCGGCAAGCCCATAAGCCTTTGAAAAGGTGCGCGAAATAATAAGATTTGGGTAGTCCTTCAGCCAGCTGACGCTGTCATAACGGCATTCCGCGGGCAGGTATTCGTTGTAGGCCTCGTCCAGAACCACCAGTATCCGAGGCGGCAGCGCGCGCATGAAATCCAGCAAGTCCGCCGCGTTCAGGAAGGTGCCGGTCGGATTGTTCGGATTGGCGATGAATATCAGCCTGGCCTGCTGCGCCACGGCAACATTCAATATCGCTTTCAGGTCGTGGCCGAAACCGATCGCGGGCACGCTGACGCCGGTTGCGCCGACCGCCTGCGTCGCCAGCGGATACACCGCAAAGGCATGGGCCGAGTACACCGCCTTGTCACCCACCGTCAAGAAGGCGCGCGCGGCCAGTTCCAGCATATCGTTGGACCCGTTGCCCAGCACGATGCTTGCCTGCTCGACCCCATAGCGCCTGGACAGCGCGTCCTTCAGCTCGAAACCGTTGCCGTCCGGATACAGTGCGATAGTCTTGATCGCCTCGTGCATCGCGGCCGCCGCGCGCGGGCTGCAACCGAGCGGATTCTCGTTGGAGGCCAGCTTGACGATGCCGGTGATACCCAGCTCGCGCTCCAGCTCGGCAATCGGTTTGCCGGGCTGGTAAGGCGCGATGGCGCGGATGTAGGCCGGAGCCAATTCAGAATAATTCATAATCACATAGTCGAAAATTGTTGATGCAATGACAGAGGTCGGTTGACCCGGAAACAACGGCTGTATCCGCTGATTACACAGATTCACGCAGATTATTTAGGCCAATACAATAATCAATCGGCACACATCAAGTTGCCCGATCCCATTTCACTTTCCAAGGTTTAATCATGGTTAATCTGCATAATCTGCGGACAGTTGCTTTCTGGTTATACCGCCACCGGGTATGAGCCCAGCACCTTCACGAACGCGGCGACCTGTTTCAGCTCAGCCAGTGCCGCAGCCACTTTGACATCGGCTTGATGACCCTCTATATCCATGTAAAACACATATTCCCAAAGCCCCGAGCGCGCCGGGCGCGACTCCAGCTTGGTCAGGCTGACGCCGTGTTTGGCCAGCGGCACCAGCAAATCGTGCACCGCCCCGGGACGGTTCGCGGTCGACATCACCAGCGATGTCTTGTCGTTTCCCGAGGGGGCGACTTGCTGTATGCCCAGCACCAGGAAACGCGTGGTGTTGCCGGCATCGTCCTCGATGTTTTCCGCCAGTATTTCCAGCCCGAACAATGCCGCAGCCTGGCTGCCGGCAATCGCTGCACTGAGCGGGTTTTCTGCGGCCAGCCTGGCCGCTTCGGCGTTGCTGGCCACGGGGATGCGCGCCGCATGCCGCAGATTGGTGTTCAGCCAGTCCTGGCATTGCCCAAATGATTGGGGGTGCGAATACACGGTCTTGATCGCGCTTAATTCGGCACGGCGTCCGAGCAGGCACTGGTGTATAGGCAACACCATTTCGCCGCATATTGTCAGCGTGCTTTGCATCAGCAGATCCAGCGTGCGGCCGACGGCGCCTTCGGTCGAGTTCTCCACCGGCACCATGCCGTAATGCGCCGTGCCGCTCGCCACCGCGCGAAACACCTCGTCTATGGTCGCGCACGAATGCTCCTGTATCGCGCTGCCGAAACGCTTCTGCGCGGCCGCTTCGGTGAATGTGCCCTGCGGACCGAGATAGGCCACCGTCAAGGGCGCTTCCAGCGCCCGGCATTGCGACATCACTTCGGTGAACAGCCTGGCAACCGCGGCATTGCTCAATGGCCCGCTGTTTTGTTTCTGCAAACGCAGCAATACCTGGGCTTCGCGCTCGGGGCGCAGCATCACTCCATCTTCCTTGAGATGGCCTATCTGCTGCGCCAGCGCGGCGCGCTGATTGACGAGTTTCAGCAACTCGTCATCCAGCTTGTCGATCCGGTCGCGCAATTGCTGCAATTTTTCGATCATATCGTTTTCAGCAAGGGAAGATCGCGCACCATCAGCACCCCCGGAATGGCGGCGATCTGTGCGATCAGTTTAGACGGAATCGCGCTGTCTGTATCCACCAGCGTGTAAGCCATCTCGCCGCGCGATTTGTTCAGCATGTTATGGATGTTGATGCCGGCTGCGGCAAGCTTCGTGGAAATCTGCCCCAGCATGTTCGGCACGTTGCTGTTGGCGATCGCCAGGCGAAAGGATGATTCGCGCGGCATGCTGACATTGGGGAAATTTACAGTATTGACCACGTTGCCGTGCTCCAGATAGTCGCGCAATTGTTCCACCACCATTACCGCGCAGTTGTCCTCGGCCTCCTGGGTGGAGGCGCCCAGGTGAGGCAGCGCGATCACTCCGGGATTGTTGCGGTTTTTGCTGGTGGGGAAATCACACACGTAGCAGCGCACCTGCTTGCTCGCCAACCCCGCCAGTATCGCATCCTCATCGACAATGGCATCGCGGGAAAAATTCAGCAACACCATGCCCGCCTTCATTGCCGCGACGCGCTTGTCGTTGATCAGGTTGCGTGTGGCTTCCAGCAGCGGAACATGCAGGGTAACAAAATCGCTGTGCTTCAGCAGGTCTTCCACCCGGTTTGCTTTCTTTACCTGCGCGGACAGGCTCCACGCGGCATCCACGGTGATCTCCGGATCAAAGCCTATCACGCTCATCCCCAGGCCGATCGCGGTGTCGGCCACCAGACGGCCGATCGCGCCCAGACCGATAATGCCCAGCGTGCGGCCGCGCAGCTCCGTGCCCGCATAATGCCTCTTGCCTTCTTCGACCAGTTTGTGCAGCGTAGCATCATCTCCGTGCAGACTGGCGGTGAAATGCAGCGCCGGAACAATATTGCGTGAGGCCAGCAGCATGCCGGTGATAACCAGTTCCTTCACCGCATTGGCATTGGCGCCCGGCGCGTTGAACACCGGCACGCCACGCTTGTTCATCTTGTCCACCGGCACGTTGTTGGTGCCCGCACCCGCGCGCGCGATGGCCAGCACCGTGTCGGGGATGTGCATCTCTAGCATGTTGTGCGAGCGCACCAGGATCGCATCCGGTTCGGCAATACCGGCACCGGTGACGTATCGTTTGGCCGGCAAACGGCCCAGGCCGACCGCGGAGATCTTGTTCAGCGTCAGCACCTGAAAGGTCTTAGGCATACCGGGCACCTGTGCATACCCGGGCCGCTGCGCGCCGTGCGTTTTGCACTGCATTCCGGAAGAATGAATTTTGAAAGACGGCCACTGTCATCCCTTGCTGTTTGCGAATTCGTTCATGAAACCGACCAGAGCCTGAACCCCTTCGATCGGCATTGCGTTGTATATCGAAGCGCGCATACCGCCCACCGAACGGTGACCCTTGAGTTGCAGCAGGCCGCGTGCATCGGCCTGCTTCAGGAAGTCGCCGTCCAGATTGGCATCCTTCAGCGTGCCTGTATTTTTCAAAGTAAAGGCCACGTTCATGCGCGAACGGTCCGCCTTGTTCACCGGGCACTGGTAGAAACCGTTGCTGGCATCGATCGCCGCATACAACAGGTTCGCCTTGGCTGTGTTGGCGCGTTCCATAGCCGCGATGCCGCCATTCTTCTTCAGCCACTGGAACACCAGCCCGGCCATGTAGATACCGTAGGTGGGCGGCGTGTTGTACATCGAACCATTGTCGGCATGGGTCTTGTAGTCCAGCATGGCAGGCAAGCCGGAGGGGGCGTGCCCCACCAGGTCTTCACGCACAATCACGATCGTTAGGCCCGCGGGACCTATGTTCTTTTGCGCGCCGGCATAGATCAGGCCGAACCTGGACACGTCGATGGCGCGCGACATGATGTTGGACGACATGTCCGCCACCAGCGGCACCGCGCCGACATCGGGCACCCAGTTGAACTCGACACCGCCTATGGTCTCGTTGGGCGTGTAATGAACAAACGCCGCATCCCTGTCCAGCTTCCATGAATCAAGAGCGGGAACATAGCTTGCGTTCCTGTCGGCATTGCTCGCCGCCACATTCACATAGCTGAATTTCTTCGCTTCCTCGATCGCCTTCTTCGACCATTCACCGGTGTTGATGTAATCCGCGGAGAGTTTGCCGCGCAGCAGGTTCAGCGGGACCATGGAGAATTGCAGATGCGCGCCGCCCTGCAGGAACAGCACCTTGTAGCTGGATGGTATGCCCAGCAACTCGCGCAGATCCGCTTCGGCCTGTGCGTGGATACCCATGTATTCCCTGCCGCGGTGCGACATCTCCATCACCGACATGCCGCTGCCGTGCCAGTCGATCAATTCCGCCTGCGCCTGCTGCAACACTGCTTTCGGCAACACTGCCGGACCGGCGCTAAAGTTGTAGATAGTCATGCTGTCTTACTCCAGATTTCTAGAAAACAAAATTAGTGAAAGGACTGAGGCGCCAGGGCTGAGGACTGAGAAAAACCTCAACCCCGCTTTTCACCCAGCACTTAGTCCTGCTCTGCCTCATTCCTGTTCGTCAGGTTCGGCGATGCGGCTCAGGCCGGCCAGCTTTTCGCCTTTCTCCACGTTCATCAGCGTCACGCCCTGGGCAGTGCGGCCCATCTCGCGTATTTCCTTGACACGGGTGCGTATCAGCACGCCGCTGGTGCCGATCAGCATGATCTCGTCGTCGACATCCACCAGGGTCGCGGCGACCACTTTGCCGTTGCGCTCCGAAGTCTTGATCGCGATCATGCCCTGGGTGCCGCGCGCATGGCGGGTGTACTCGACGATGGGGCTGCGCTTGCCGTAACCGTTTTCGGTCGCGGTCAGCACGCTTTGCTGCTCGTTCTCGGCCACCAGCAGCGAGATCACCTGCTGCTTGGGCGCAAGCTTCATGCCGCGCACGCCGCGCGAGGCACGCCCGGTCGCGCGCACGTCGTTCTCGTCAAAGCGCACCGCCTTGCCGCCGTTCGAGAACAGCATCACGTCATGCTTGCCGTCGGTTAGCGCAACCCCGATCAGGTGGTCGTCCTCGTCCAGATTGATCGCGATGATGCCGCGTTTCATCGGACGCGAGAAATCGTTCAACGGGGTCTTTTTCACCGTGCCGCCGGATGTCGCGAAGAACACGTACTTGTCCTCGACAAACTCGCTGACCGGCAATACCGCGTTGATCTTCTCGCCGTCTTCCAGAGGCAGCAGATTCACTATCGGCTTGCCGCGCGAGATGCGGCTGCCCTGCGGCACCTCATAGACCTTGAGCCAGTACACGCGGCCGCGATTGGAGAAGCACAGGATGAAATTATGCGTATTGGCGATGAACAGGTTGTCGATGAAATCGTCTTCCTTGGTTGCAGTGGCCTGCTTGCCGCGGCCGCCGCGCTTCTGCGCCTTGTATTCGTCGAGACGCTGCGATTTCATGTAGCCTCCATGCGACAGTGTGACCACCACGTCTTCGGGCGCGATCAGGTCCTCCATGCTCATATCCTGGGTGTGCGTGATGATCTCGCTGCGGCGCTTGTCGCCGAACTGGGCTTTCACCGCCACCAGCTCATCATGAATGATCTGCGTCACGCGTTCCGGCCTGGCCAGGATGTCGAGCAGGTCGGTGATCTTGTCCATCACTTCGCGGTATTCGCCGACGATCTTGTCCTGCTCCAGCCCGGTCAGGCGTTGCAGGCGCAGTTCCAATATCGCCTGCGCCTGGGCATCGGATAAATGATAGCCGGCGGTCTTGCCCTTGCCGACCAGACCAAACTCGGGCAGCAGGCCATCCGGGCGGGAGGCATCGCTGACGCGGCTGAGCATGTCCTCCACAAGCGAGGAGCGCCAGCTGCGCTCCATCAGTCCGCGTTTGGCATCAGCAGGCGTTGGCGCCGCCTTGATCAACGCGATGATCTCGTCCACATTGGACAGCGCGACCGCCAGACCTTCCAGGATATGGCCGCGTTCGCGAGCCTTGCGCAATTCGAAAATGGTGCGGCGCGTGACCACTTCGCGGCGGTGGCGCAGGAACGCATCAATGATCTGTTTGAGATTGAGCAGCTTGGGCTGGCCGTCGATGATCGCGACCATGTTGATGCCGAAGCTGTCCTGCAGCTGGGTGTCCTTGTACAGCTTGTTCAGGATCACGTCGGCGTTCTCGCCGCGCTTCAGCTCGATCACCGCGCGCATCCCGGACTTGTCCGACTCGTCGCGAATCTCGGAAATGCCCTCGAGCTTCTTCTCGCGCACCAGTTCGCCGATCTTGATCAGCAGGTTGGCCTTGTTCACCTGGTAGGGCAGCTCGTCGATGATAATGGCCTGGCGCTCGCCCTTGCCGATGTCCTCGAAATGGGTGCGTCCGCGCATGATCACGCGTCCGCGGCCGGTGCGATAGCCTTCCTTAACTCCGGCCAGGCCGTAGATAAAACCGGCGGTCGGAAAATCCGGCGCGGGCACGTATTCAATCAGTTGCTCGATATCCAGATCCGGGTTCTTCAGCAGCGCCAGGCAGGCATCCACCACTTCATTTAAATTGTGCGGCGGAATATTGGTCGCCATGCCCACCGCGATGCCGGACGAACCGTTCACCAGCAGATTGGGGAAGCGTGACGGGAACACCAGCGGCTCGTGCTCGGAACCGTCGTAGTTCGGCCCGAAGTTGACCGTTTCCTTGTCCAGGTCGGCCAGCAACTCGTGGGCGATCTTTGCCATGCGGATCTCGGTATAGCGCATCGCCGCCGCGTTGTCTCCGTCCACCGAACCGAAGTTGCCCTGCCCGTCAACCAGCGGATAGCGCAGCGAGAAATCCTGGGCCATGCGCACGATGGTGTCGTACACAGCGGTGTCGCCGTGCGGATGGTATTTACCAATCACGTCGCCGACGATACGCGCCGACTTCTTGTAGGCCTTGTTCCAGTCGTTGGACAGCTCGTGCATCGCGAATAAAACGCGCCTGTGCACCGGCTTCAAACCGTCGCGTACATCGGGCAGGGCACGCCCGATGATGACGCTCATCGCGTAATCCAGATAGGATTTGCGCATTTCTTCTTCGAGGCTGACGGGGTGTGTTTCTTTGGCGAATTGCTGTTCCATGGATTGACTCTTACCTCGGGCTAATTGGAGCGTGACAAAGCGCGCATTTTAGCACAGCGATGCAACCCTAAACCACCCGCTTGCCAGGCCGGACTATTTGGCTAAAGCATTGAGTTTTGTTAGAGTCGGCACCTCGCCAATCAACAAAGCACTTCTGCAGGCCATGACCAACGCCGATCCCGTCGAACTGGAAAAATTCTCGCAACTGGCCCACAAATGGTGGGATCCGAACAGCGAGTTCAAGCCGCTGCACGACATCAACCCGCTGCGTCTGGGCTACATCGACCGCCACGCCGGCCTGGCCGGCAAGACCGTGCTGGATGTTGGCTGCGGCGGAGGAATCCTGTCGGAAAGCATGGCGGGAATGGGCGCAAACGTCACCGGCATAGATCTTTCCGACAAGGCCCTGCAGGTCGCACAACTGCATCTGCTGGAAAGCGGCAAGCAGGTCGGCTACCGCAACATCGCCGTGGAAGACCTGGCGGCCGAACAGCCCGCCCGCTACGATGTCGTCACCTGCCTGGAAATGCTCGAGCATGTCCCCAACCCGCACAGCGTGATCGCATCTTGTGCGAAGCTGGTCAAACCGGGCGGCTGGATATTCTTCTCCACGCTAAACCGCAACCCGAAATCCTATCTGCTTGCCATCGTCGGCGCGGAATACCTCCTTAACATGCTGCCGCGCGGCACGCACGATTATGCCAAGTTCATCAAGCCTTCCGAACTGGCGCAGTCCTGCCGCAATGCCGGACTGAACCTGGTCGACCTGACGGGCATGAGCTACAACCCGCTCAGCAAAGTGTATTCATTGGGAAAAGATACCGACGTTAACTATTTAATCAGCTGCCGTCGTGATTAAGGCGGTACTGTTCGACCTCGACGGCACCTTTGCCGACACCGCGCCCGACCTTGCCGCCGCGCTCAATCACACCCGTGCCAACCGCCACCTGCCGCCTCTTCCCCTCGAAGTGCTGCGCCCTCAAGCCTCGCACGGCTCGCGCGGCCTGCTCAAGACCGGTTTTGACATCGATCCGGGACATCCAGACTACGACATCCTGCGCGATATCTTTCTCGACTATTACGCAGGCAACATCTGCGTGCATACGCAACTGTTCGGCGACACGGCAGAACTGATCGCCGCACTGGAACAGCACGGCATCAAGTGGGGCATCGTCACCAACAAGCCGCACCGCTTTACCGTACCGCTGATGCAGGCGCTGGGCTATGCCGAGCGCGCTTCCTGTTTGGTCAGCGGCGACACCTGTGCCCATGCCAAGCCGCATGCCGAACCGATGCTCAAAGCCTGCGAAATCATCGGTGTTTCTCCCGCACAGTGCCTGTATCTCGGCGACGACCTGCGCGACATGCAGGCCGCCAACGCCGCCGGCATGCGCGGCATCATCGCCAACTACGGCTATGTCAGTGCCGATGCATCCGTCGAAAACTGGAGCGCGCACGGCAGCGTTAACCGGCCAACGGAACTTCTCGACTTCATCTCCCCGCAATCTGCCTTACCCGCAACGGGGAAAGGCCTTTAGAACCGCAGGCCAAGATACAAGGAAGCCAGGCCATTCCAGCGGCACGACTGCTTCTTAACTCATGCTCGTGAATTTTCCGTAATTGGTCAATTCTTTTAAGACCGTTCTGGTTACCTGCAGGATAACTGCTGATTGCATATAATACTTGACAAGTTTACTCAACTATACTTAACATGGTGTCACATTTTGTGGCATCACAAACAAAGTGGCATGGCAATCAAAATTGTCATTTACCGTTGCAAGTTTTAATTATTAGGAGGCTGCAATCATGTCCCTGAAACCAGAAACCCAATACGACAGAGATGAAATTGAATTCTTCAGCGAACTTGGTTGGTTAGCCACCTTGTCCGTTACAGTAGCTTCTTTTGCCCCGTACATTGTAGATATATTCGGCTGAACCAGCTTTCCGTTCCAGATTGGAAGTTGTTGCGAAGCCGGGCTACGGGCGCGGGGTGAGCGGGAAATTCGGGCAACGTTGACGCAGGCGCGCTGGCTGTTCAGGCCTGCCGACCGGATCAAAAGTTGTAAACTCCACCCAGGGAAATCATTCTCATGCCGACCCCTGGGGCGACATTGCCCAAGTCTTCAAAATCCGTGCGCAAAACAATCCCTTCACCCATGTTGTATTCGCCACCTATGCCATACAGCCGGTTGGACTGGGAGCCGCTTATGGTGGGCAGATTGTTGCCGTTATTGTCCGTGGAAGCGTAGTTCATTGAGTTGTGATCAAACCCGATCTTGCCGAATATGGAAAATGCATCACTGAGCGGATACTTTCCTATCGCGGCGATTTGCAATGATGATGCGTTGAAAGCGTACGACGCATACTGCGGGGGATAGTTACCATATCCCCCGTAGCCGTAGCCATACCCGTAGCCGCATCCATAGTTGCAGTTGTTGCTCGTGTTTGACAATATCGCATAACCCGTCTCAATGGCGAACGCCGATGAGAAGTTGTAACCGCCTGTAATGCGAAGGCCTGCGGTGCTGGGGAAAAACGAGCCGCTGTAAGAAGCCGAAACCATATCTGCGCCGGCATAAAATCTCCCGGCATTATCGTCCAGAACCGGAAAGTCATAGAAATCATCCGCCAAGACTGGGTGGGCAACAAATACTGACAGCAATACAACAATCGCAAGTTTTTTCATGGTTTGTATTTTTTAACACCACAGTTTAAAGAATCGCTCATGAAGACGTTTGTCCCGCAAGAGCACCCACCCGCCGCTTTGAAATTGCATTACTGCTCATCCGCTTTGGGACTGGGTTCAATTCAACCAGGATGAACGTGCCGGACCGCCTTAATGATGCATTTTGGCAAAATGCCGATCCGCTATGGCTTTTTGTTCGGGTGTTAATGCCATGTAAAGCTGTTTGAGCGCATCGTCCATCTTCTCGAAGCTCGCCAGCCTCTGCTTCATCAATTCGATGTGGCGATCAAAGCGTTCGGGTGCCGTTTGCGGTTTGTCGTGCATCGCCTCATCCATCCGGTCTCTTATATCCTTGACATTGCTCTTGGTCTTTTCGGCATAAGTAGCCCACACTTGTTCCTGGTCACTTGTGATCTTGAGTTCTTCCTTGAAGCTGGCAAGACGTTTTTCAACTTTCGCAACAGGATCGGGATGTTGATGAGTCATGCCGGTAGCCCCGCTCGATGAAGTATCATCGGCATAAACGGGGGCGATCATGCAAGCCCCGAACAGAACAAACACCCCCAATATCATTTTCTGGCTATTTTTCATTGATAACTCCTTAATATATTAAAAATCGGGGTTTGTATTTACCCCGGATTGCTGCCATCAAACACGGGTCAAGATTCAATCATCATCGCCCATGCCGCCGAAACCACCCTCTCCGAATCCGCCATACCCGAACC
>DAICZN010000011.1 GCA_027311105.1 Gallionella sp. | reverse complement strand
TCGTCAGCGTTCTTCTTCCCGAGCAACAGCATCAATTCCTGATTATCGAGAATTTCCTGGCTCAGAATCCTGAGCATCTGTTGACGGATGGATGGAATCTCCTTGCTGCAGACTTCCAGCACATCGATGGGAACCTCGCACACCATCGTGGTTTCCAGCACCATGGCTTCGCTGGTGAAATAATTGGCGGCGATGGCACCCAAACCGAGCAATTCTCCTGCAATATGGAAGCCCGTGATCTGCATCCGGCCGTCTTCAGTCAGGACATAAGTCTTGACGGAACCGCTGCGAATCGCATAGATGCTGCGCGCAGGCTCATTTACCCGATAAAGCAATTCGCCGCGTTTAAACAGCCTGCGATTTTTGACTATCGTTTCGGGCAGGCTCAGATCAACTTCGGAACCATTTACCTCGCTGCATAAGCCATAAATGCCGCAATCATTGCAGGTAATCGGAGTGCAAACTTCGTTATCTGCAACACGTGCGAGAGGTGACCTGCCTGGCAACATTTGTACAACAGCTGTCATAAGTTTTTCACCTGAAAACTACATCCTGCACAATTATATCAAAATCGGCATGGCAGCATAACAGGGGGCCGGAAGGAGCAAACGCAGGCCTGTAATGCACCCCCTAAACCACCCAGAGAGCCTATTTTTCCTTAATGGCAGCAGCCCATGAGCATTTCCAAACCCGCCCCAATTCCGTTCTCGGCAAGCGGCCGCGCAAAATACTACAACACTGGCGTATCAAGCCATACCGGCACCAGCACTCAACCTGTACGGCAGCCACAAGCCGGTCCGCTCATCCACGGCGGCTGATTATACACCCGGCTATGCCGGCCTTGGCTGCCCAATACCCCGCCTTCAAATACCAAGATTGCGTCTCGAAACTGTATCCGAAAAATAATTAAAGGCCGCCCGGTGTTTCCCTGTCTGGCGGAGAGGGTGGGATTCGAACCCACGGTAGCGTAAACGCTACGCCTGATTTCGAGTCAGGTACATTCGACCACTCTGCCACCTCTCCGGAAGGCGCGCATTCTACCAGCAAGCCCCAATTTCGTGCAGAATGTTCTCATGAGGAACCCGACTCGAAACATGCAGGCAGCAGTATTCAGCTTTTTTTTATTGCTCGCGGCCTGTGATCAACAGATTTCCCCGTGGGGCGCTGGAAAGCTGGTCGTGATAGTTCCGGAATCGGCGCAAGGACCCGGGGCGGAATTTCAGCGCGAACTGGTGCGATTGTTCGCCGAGCAACTGCATGTCACCCCCGAGTTGATTCCCCTCCCCGAGGATAAGGTTCTTGCGGAGTTGCGCAATCACAAGGCTCATCTTGCGGCAACCCCGCTGCGCAGTGAAATTAATCCTGCAGCCTTGCAGTTTGGGCCCGGTTACCAGACTGTACGCGAATTGGCGGTCTGCAATGGCAACATGCCCCGCATCAACGATCTTGCGGATCTGTCCGGCAAAAAATTTGTGGTGGTGGCCGGATCTGCCCATGAAGCGGCACTGCGCGAGGCGCAAAGAAACCTGCCAGCGCTGAAATGGCAAACCGATCGCGACCTTACCACGCAGGACCTGTTGGCTGAAGTCAGCGAAGGCTCCCTGGACTGCGCGGCGGCCAACGAACTGGACTTTGGCGATGCGCGCAATTATCACCCCAACCTGGTCGCCGACGTTGACATTGCGCCGCCTTCAAAACTTGCATGGGGATTCCCGGAAGATGCCGATCAGGAGTTGGTCAAGCAGGCGCAGATTTTTTTCTCCCGCATCCAGCAAGACGGCACTTTGCATCGGCTGCTTGATCGATACTACGGCCACAACAACCGTCTGGAGACAATGGATGCCGCCGCATTTATCTCCGGGATCA
Organism: Gallionella sp.; assembly: GCA_027311105.1. Classification (GTDB taxonomy): domain Bacteria; phylum Pseudomonadota; class Gammaproteobacteria; order Burkholderiales; family Gallionellaceae; genus Gallionella. Next base: position 4,039 of record DAICZN010000011.1, on the reverse strand, counting down.
ATACCGTTCTGCCTCACTTCCGCCGCATGTTTGAGGAAGCCGCCGCTCTAACCGGCACAGACTGGAGATTGCTCGCAGCGCTGGCCTATCAGGAATCCCAATGGAAACCGCTCGCAACTTCGTACACCAATGTACGCGGCATCATGATGCTGACCGGGGACACTGCCGACCAGATGAATGTCGGCAACCGGCTGGATGCGCGTGAGAGCATCTTCGCCGGCGCGAAGTACCTGATGCTGCTCAAGGAACAGTTGCCGGATCGCATCCCCGAGCCGGACCGGACCTGGATGGCGCTGGCCGCCTACAACCAGGGCGCCAGTCATCTGGAGGATGCGCGCATACTGACCAGCCGTGCCGGAATGAACCCGGATAGCTGGGCAGACGTGAAAAAATGGATGCCGATGCTGAGTCATCCGAATTACTACGAAGCCCTGAAACACGGCTATGCGCGCGGCGGCGAGGCGGTGATTCTGGTGGAAAGCATCCGCAGCTACTACGACATACTCAAGCGGGAGGAACCCAGTCAGCCAGCGCTCATGCCGGAGGTGCCTTCCTATCGGCTGATAGAGCCGATGCAGCGCCTGCTTCCTTAAACACAGCCTGTCATATCGAATTGAAGAACGATCTTTTTTATGGGGCGAGTATTTCCTTGCCGCCCATGTAGGGACGCAACACATCGGGAACCACCACGCTGCCATCGGCCTGCTGATAGTTCTCCAGAACGGCGACCAGCGTGCGCCCGACCGCCAGGCCCGAACCATTCAGCGTATGCAGCAGTTCCGGCTTGCCCTGAGCATTGCGGAAGCGCGCCTGCATGCGCCGCGCCTGGAATGCCTCGAAGTTGCTGCACGATGAAATCTCGCGGTAGGTGTTCTGCGCCGGCAGCCACACTTCGATGTCGTAGGTCAGCGCAGACGAGAAGCCCATGTCACCGGTGCACAATTTCACCACGCGGTAGGGCAAACCCAGTTTCTGCAATATCGTTTCGGCATGGACTAGCAGCTGTTCCAGCGCGGCGTAGGATGTGTCCGGATGGACCATCTGCACCAGTTCCACCTTGTCGAATTGGTGCTGGCGTATCATGCCGCGCGTGTCGCGCCCGTAGGAACCCGCCTCGGAACGGAAGCACGGCGTGTGCGCGACAAACTTCATCGGCAAGTCTTCCAGCGGCACAATCTCGTCACGAACCATGTTGGTCACGGGCACTTCGGCGGTGGGGATGAGATATAAATTATCGTTGAATGTTGTTGTTTTTCCATCGAAAGATGTCGAACCTCCATCAAAAATCGTCTGACGCGGAACCTTGAACAAGTCTTCTTCGAACTTCGGCAGCTGCCCGGTGCCGCGCATCGACTCCGCGTTCACCAGATAAGGTACATAAGTCTCGGTATAGCCATGCTGCTCGGTATGCGTGTCCAGCATGAACTGCGCCAGCGCGCGGTGCAGCCTCGCCAGGCCACCCTTCAGCAGCGAGAAACGCGCGCCGCTGATCTTGGTGGCAGTATCGAAATCCAGCCCCAGCTTTTCACCCAGGTCGACGTGATCCTTTACCGCAAAATCAAACTTGGGAATATTGCCAACCTTGCGCACTTCGAGATTATCCGCTTCGGATTTTCCAAACGGAACGCTGCCGTGCGGACTATTGGGGATCATTTCCAGCAGGGCCTGCAAAGCATTTTGCACTACGCCCAACTGCACTTCGGCCTGCTTGAGATCGTCGCCCAGTGTCGCGACTTGCGCCATGATCGCCGAGACATCTTCGCCTTTCGCCTTGGCCTGCCCGATCAGCTTGGACGAGCTGTTGCGCCTGGCTTGCAGTTCTTGCGTGCGTGACTGGATGTTCTTGCGTTCGGCTTCAAGCTGCGCGAATTTTTCCTTATCCAGCACAAAACCGCGCGTGGCAAGACGGGCTGCGACACCATCTAAATCGTTACGTAATGTTTGTATGTCTAGCATGAAAACCCCAATTCAAAACAATTTGCCACAGAGATCACAGAGAAATTCCCTTCACTCCAAAGATCATCTGCATTTCTCCAAAATTAAGCAGTAGACCACGTTTCAACCCCGCGGCCTTCAGGTAAGAAAGCAACTGGGCTGTTGCCACTTCGGGAAGACTTCGCAACGATTTAATTTCCACGACGACCTCATCAGCCACCAGCAAATCGAGACGCTGTCCTTGAATCACCTGTCCCTTATACAGAACATCAACTGCGATCTGCCGCTCAAAACTTAAGCCCAACTCAATGCACAGCGCCTCTTCATAAATCGACTCCAGCAGGCCCGGGCCCAATGTTCTATGAACTTCAACCGCCGCTGCAATTATTTTCTCTGTAAGCAGATCTGCCACAATTTTCTCTGTGACCTCTGTGTTCTCTGTGGCTATTTCTTTTTTTCCTTTGCATCAAGCTCGCGCAAATGCGCCAGCTTTTCGGCGATCTTCGCTTCCAGTCCGTGGTCGGTAGGCTGGTAAAAACTCACTTCCGGCATGCCATCGGGGAAATAATTTTCGCCTGCCGCATAACCTTCTTCCTCGTTGTGCGCGTACCGGTAATCCTTGCCGTAATCGAGCTGCTTCATCAGTTTGGTAGGCGCGTTGCGCAAATGCAGCGGCACTTCGCGCGATCCGTCCTGGCTGACGAAAGCGCGCGCGGCATTATACGCGACATAGCCGGCATTCGACTTCGGCGCGCAGGCCAGATACAGAATGGCCTGGGCCAGCGCCAGTTCGCCTTCCGGCGAGCCGAGGCGCTCATAGGTTTGCGCGGCATCCATCGTCAACTGTATCGCGCGCGGATCGGCAAGGCCGATGTCTTCCCATGCCATGCGCACGATGCGCCGCGCCAGATAGCGCGGGTCCGCGCCGCCATCCAGCATGCGCACCAGCCAGTACAGTGCGGCATCCGGACTGGAACCGCGCACCGATTTGTGCAGCGCGGATATCTGGTCGTAGAACGCTTCGCCGCCCTTGTCGAAGCGGCGCAGGTTTTGCGCCAGCGTGTTGTCCAGGAAGGCGCTGTCTATCCTGCTGACCCCAGCGGTTTGCGCCGCGGCACCCGCAAGGGGTACGGGTACCCCGCTACTGCGCAGCGACCCTGCCACTGTCTGCACTTGCTCCAGCGCGTTGAGCAAACGGCGCGCATCGCCGTCGGCGTAGCCGATGATGCGCTCGCGCGCATCGTCATCGAACTCCAGATCCTGCAACGCGACCCGACGCGCGCGCTCGAACAACTGTTCCAGTTCATCCGCCGACAAGGCATGCAGCACATACACCTGGGCGCGCGACAGCAAGGCATTGTTCACCTCGAACGAAGGATTCTCGGTGGTCGCGCCGATGAAGGTCACCAGACCCTGCTCGACGAACGGCAGAAAGGCATCCTGCTGCGATTTGTTGAATCTATGCACTTCATCCACGAACAGAATGGTGTGGCGGCCGCGCTGCTGCAACACCAGCTGGGCCTGCGCAATGGCCTCGCGGATGTCCTTGACGCCGGACAGTACGGCGGACAAGGGCACGAATTCCGCATCAAAGGCCGAGGCCATCAAACGAGCCAGCGTGGTCTTGCCGACTCCTGGCGGCCCCCACAGGATCATCGAATGCAGCTTGCCGGACTGAAACGCCATGTGCAGCGGTTTGCCATCGCCAAGCAGATGCGGCTGGCCGATGACTTCGGCTATGTGTTTGGGGCGCAGCCGTTCCGCCAGGGGAGCGGCGGGTGGGGTGGTACTGAACAGGCTGCCAGTAGTCATAAAATTCTGCGGCTATTCACCCAGAACATCTGCACCCTTGGGTGGCGTGAATTGGAACAGCTGCGCGGGCAATTTCGGATTGCGCTGCATCGCGGAAAAACGCAGCACAGTCTTGTGCCCGAACATATCGTTCAGCTCCATCGCGACCAGTTCGGATTGCGCGTTGAATGCCATGAGTATCTTTTCGAAGCTGCTGTCCTGGCCTTTGTTGGCGCGGGCTTTGGGTACGGCTTGCAGCCACTCGAGTCCCTCCCTGCTGCCGGCTTCGGTCAACTTGAATCCGCGTTCGATC
>DAICZN010000007.1 GCA_027311105.1 Gallionella sp. | reverse complement strand
GGCAAAAAAACAACCATTCAACTGCATTAAGATTTGTCCTATGCCTGCCATACCTGTACATTGACGTCTCAAGCTATATTGCTGGTGTGGTAATGACCCTATGAAAGAAATCCTGCAATACCTGAAAGCGCATGGCGAACGGCTCGATACAGATATCGCAGAAGCGACAGGCATCTCGCTGGCCAAGGTGCGCGTTCATTTGACCGAGCTCGCAGCCAAAGGCGAGATCATGGTGTGCCATTCGACCAAGTTCGAAAAGGGCAAAAAAATCGAAGGCATCAGTTGCCGCTTGGCCGGATTCATTCCTCCGGCAGCTCCCGGCCGAAAATCCAAGTCGCAACTGAAGCTGTCGTAATTCTCCAGGCATCTTGCACCTGTAGTCATTACAACTCCGGGTTACGTGGTTTTTGGCGAAATGGCTCCGGCGCTTGGCACATGCACTGCATATGAGTGTCCTGATATAGTTATATCAACTTTAAGCCGGGCGTCAGCCATGACCAAACATACCACTCCCGATCACGCGCGGCTTGACCGCGTCGTTGCCGAAGCGCGCAAGCAACGCGAGCTGCGCGAGGCCGGATATCGAGAACGGGCTCTCAAATTGTTTCCCTGGATCTGCGGACGCTGCGGACGCGAATTTTCCGGTGCCCGCCTGCGCGAACTGACCGTGCATCACAAAGATCACAACCACGACAACAACCCGCCGGATGGAAGCAACTGGGAGTTGCTCTGCCTGTACTGTCACGATAACTAACACTCGCGTGTGATGGACGAGGTGGTCAGGGACAGGAGTTCGGAGAAGCAGGGTACGGCCACCCATAACCCCTTCGCGGACCTCAAGTCGCTGCTAAACAAGAAGTAGATTTATTACAGTTACTGACCGCTCGCTTTTTTCTCCTGCTACCGAGCGCCTCTGCGCATTGCCTGCCTGCACCTCGAACCAAACGCCGGAATGACTAGTTAACAGGTTTCGCATAGTGTCGCCAATTTTGGAAACATCAATAATTCAGTTCCGGCGCATATGCTTTTACCGCCTGTATCGACCACTCCCACAAGCGCTGCGCCAGTTGCTGGTCCAACGCCTGTGCCGCTGCCGTCGCCGCAGTGCAATTGCTGAAATATCTTCCCGTCACTTTTTCCACTTCCGGTGAAGTCGCCAGATACACGGACGTACGTGAACCTGTGGCCGCCAATTCACCTTGCATGCTGAAAGCCGCGTGTAGCAGCTTGGTGCCGACCACACCCGGATGCAGGCTGTTCGAAGTCAGCCAAGGCGCGCGCCGCGCCAGCTCGTTCGCAAACAGCATATTGGCCAGTTTGGAATCGGCATAAGCCTGATAGCCGTCGAAATTTTTCTCGCTGTTCATGTCGTCGAATGCAATGTGCCCGCTCTTGTGCACCATCGAGCTGACCGTTACCACGCGCGGTGCATCCGACTTCTTCAGCAGCGGCAATAACAGATTGGTCAGCAGAAAATGTGCAAGATGATTTACCCCCAGCGTCATCTCGAATCCGTCGCGGGAAGTCTTGCGTTCGGTCATGTAAACCCCCGCATTGTTGATCAGCACATCCAGCCGCGGCAATCGCGCAGACAGATCCTGCGCCATGCGCGCCACGGCTGCCAGGTCGCCCAGATCGGCGCAGACTATTTCCAGTGGCGCATTGGGTGCAACGGCATGCACGGCATCCATTGCACTTCTCGCCTTTTTCTGGTTGCGCCCATGCAGCACCAGTTCATGCCCCTGCCGCGCCAGCGCCTTTGCGGTCTCCAGGCCGATGCCGTCGGTCGCCCCGGTGATGAGTATCGTCTTCATGCTCAATTGATGATCTCGAAATTGGTGTAAGCGCCATCCGTCGGATCGATGTCGACACGCTCCACCTGCGCCAGTTGCGGACCGCGCTGCGCCCAGCGCACGATCGCGTCGACCGCAGCGGGATCGCCGTGTACCACCGCCTCCACCGTCCCGTTGCTGCGGTTCC
>DAICZN010000132.1 GCA_027311105.1 Gallionella sp. | reverse complement strand
GCCAAGTTTGCGTGTGTGGATTGCGGCTATGAGAACAACGCCGATGTGGTTGGCGCTATCAATGTTTTAGAGCGAGGACATCGCTTGTTAGCCTGTGGAGAATTGGCGCAATCAGGCCGTTCCGTGAAGCAGGAACCCGCCAAAGCGACTACACAGGGGCTTGCCCTTGTGTAGCGCCGTAGGAATCTCCGGCATTCATGCCGGGGAGGATGTCAAACCTCGCGTGATCACGCCATTTCAGAGTGCGGACTGGAGGCGCGCAAGGCGATCGCGCGCGCGGGCGCTACGAGATTCGTGGCGTGATGGGCCCCGACGAGTTTCACGACGGCTATCCGGATGCAACAACGCCTGGCCTCAACAACGCCTATACCAACATCATGGCCGTGTGGGTGCTGTGCCGGGCGCTGGAGGTGTTCGAGCTGCTGTCAGAGGTGCGTCGCGCCGAGCTCGCGGCGCGGCTGGGCCTGTCGGCGGAGGAGTTAGCGCGCTGGGATGACATCAGCCGAAAGATGTTCGTGCCGTTGCACGACGAGGGGATCATCAGCCAGTTCGAGGGCTACGAAACATTGCGCGAGCTAGACTGGGAAGGCTACCGGACCCGGTACGGAAATATTCAACGCCTTGATCTTATTCTCGAGGGGGAGAACGACAGCACCAACCAATACAAGCTATCGAAACAGCCCGACGTGCTGATGTTGTTCTACCTGTTTTCCGCCGATGCACTCGGCGAACTGTTCGAACGTCTGGGCTATGCGTTCGAATACGAGACCATTCCGCGCAACATCGCCTACTATGCCGACCGCTCGTCCAAAGGCTCGACGCTGTCTCAGGCGGTGTTGGGCTGGGTGCTGGCACGTTCCGACCGGCAGCGCGCAATGGATTTCTTCGTGCAATCACTGCAAAGCGACGTGAACGATGTCCAGCAGGGCACTACTGCGGAGGGCGTGCATCTCGGCGCGATGGCGGGGTCGATTGATTTAATGCAACGTGTGTCGACGGGTATTGAAGCCAGAGGCGATGTTCTGCACTTCGCTCCGGAATTGCCGCAGGAGTTGGAGCGCCTCGACCTGAGCATCCGCTACCGCGGGCATTCACTCGATTTGCGGCTCACGCGCGACGCGCTCAGGGTTCGTGGACGCGATGATGCGGCGCCGCCGATTTCCCTATGCGTTGAAGATAATATCTACGAATTTGTCAGCGGTACAACCCGCGTGTTTCGATTGAGCGGCGAGGCAAAGGGGAGGTTTAGGTGATAGTTTCGACGTTGGACCAATAGTTTTGACCTTCCAAGACATGTATGGTACGGTGATGATGCCTCCAAATAAAGAAATCGGCCTGCCGCGCCAGAAAACTTGCAGGAGAAGATCCCCATGATTTACGCCGCACCCGGTGCCGCAGGTGCCAAAGTCCAGTTCAAGGCCAAATACGACAACTTTATCGGTGGCAAGTGGGTCACCCCCGTCAAGGGCCAGTACTTTGACGTGATTACTCCGATCAACGGCAAGATCTACACTCAGGTCGCCCGCTCCGGCGCTGAAGACATCGAACTGGCACTTGACGCTGCACATTCCGCTGCGGACAAGTGGGGCAAGACCGCTCCGGCCACGCGTGCCCGCATTCTGTTGAAAATCGCCGACTGTATGGAAGCCAACCTTGAACTACTGGCCTACGCCGAGACGGTGGACAACGGTAAGCCCATCCGGGAGACACTGAATGCCGACATTCCGCTCGCCCTTGATCACTTCCGTTATTTCGCTGGCTGTGTTCGCGCCCAGGAAGGTACGTTGAGCGACATCGACGAAAACACGGTGGCCTATCACTATCATGAGCCGCTGGGTGTGGTTGGTCAGATCATTCCCTGGAATTTTCCGATTCTGATGGCCGCATGGAAATTGGCTCCCGCCCTTGGCGCAGGCAATTGTGTGGTGCTGAAGCCAGCTGAGTCGACGCCGATCAGCATCCTGATCCTGGCTGAATTGATTGCCGACATTGTGCCCCCCGGTGTTCTCAATATCGTTAACGGCTACGGCCGCGAAGCTGGCATGCCACTGGCCACCAGCAAGCGCATTGCCAAGATTGCCTTTACCGGTTCCACTTCTACCGGCCGCGTCATCGCCCAGGCTGCTGCCAACAACCTGATCCCTGCGACGCTGGAACTCGGCGGCAAGTCGCCCAATATTTTCTTCGCTGACGTGATGGACAAGGACGATAACTTCCTCGACAAGGCGATCGAAGGTTTGGTGCTGTTCGCCTTCAATCAGGGTGAGGTTTGCACCTGTCCGTCCCGCGCACTGATCCAGGAATCGATCTACGACAAGTTCATGGAGCGCTGCCTGGTCCGCGTCAAGAGCATCAAACAGGGTAATCCGCTGGATACCGATACCATGATCGGTGCCCAGGCATCAAAGGAACAACTGACCAGAATTCTGACCTACCTTGACCTTGGCAAGCAGGAAGGTGCACAAGTGCTGACCGGTGGTGCGCAAGCCAGCGTTGGTGGCGACCTTGACGGCGGTTATTACGTCCAGCCAACCCTGTTCAAGGGACACAACAAGATGCGCATCTTCCAGGAAGAAATCTTTGGCCCAGTGCTGGCGGTGACGACCTTCAAGGACGAATCTGATGCCCTGGCGATGGCCAATGACACGCTCTACGGCCTCGGCGCCGGCGTCTGGAGCCGTAACGGAAACGTTGCCTACCGCATGGGTCGCGCCATCAAGGCTGGACGCGTATGGACCAACTGCTACCATGCCTACCCGGCCCATGCTGCCTTCGGAGGCTATAAGGAATCCGGCATCGGGCGTGAAACGCACAAGATCATGCTTGACCATTACCAGCAAACCAAGAACCTGCTGGTCAGTTACGCCGAGCGGAAACTGGGTTTCTTCTGATCTTTGAGTGGAATGATCGTGCTTGTCATGGATACGATGTAACTTTCGAGGGGGGGAATGCCAGTGATCAGAACTGAAAAATTCTTTACCATAGGCATTGCCACTCCGGCAGACCAGTTCGGGAGGGTACTTGCTGCAGTGGCCGCGCGTGCATCGAACCGGATGAAGTACCATGAATGAAACAGCACCCTTGTCGCCTCGCTTTGCCATGATTCTCGAGCGGGCACGCCATCATCCCCCTTTGCCGGTAGCAGTAGTGGATGCGCAGGAGGCGCATGTACTGGCCGGGGTGTTGGAAGCCAGCGATTATGGTTTGATCGAACCGGTGCTACTGGGCCCGCAGGCCCAGATCGAAGCCGTGTGCCGACGACTGGGTTGCCCCGTCGATCGTTTTCCAGTCCTCAATAGGGCATCGGCTACAGAAGCGGCCGAAGCGGGCGTGCAGTTGGTGCTGGAAGGTAAGGCGGCAGCCCTGGTGAAGGGCTGGATACACACCGATGAGTTGATGCGCCCAGTGTTGCGTCAACTGCGCACGGCGCGGCGCGTCAGCCATGTCTTCGTGGCTGATTTGCCCAGTTACCACAAACTTCTATTCATCACAGACGCTGCCATCAATATAGTGCCGGATCTTGCTACCAAGGCGGCGATCCTGCAAAACGCCATCGACCTGGTGCGCATCCTGGGTGTGGACAGGCCGAAAGCAGCGGCGCTGTCGGCGGTAGAGTTGGTCAAACCGAGCATTCCCTCTTCTCTGGACGCCGCCTGTCTTAGCAAGATGGCCCAGCGCGGCCAGATTACCCATGCCGAGGTGGACGGTCCGCTGGCCTTCGACAACGCTATTTCGTGCGATGCAGCCAAGATCAAACAGATCAACAGCACGGTGGCCGGCGAGGCAGATATCTTGCTGGCACCAGACCTGGATGCCGGCAATATCCTTGCCAAAGGTATGGAATACCTCGCCGGAGCGACTCTGGCAGGTATCGTGATCGGTGCCAGAGTGCCGCTGATGCTTACTTCCCGTTCTGATCCGCCCGCCGCCCGCCTGATCTCCGCTGCCATTGCTGTGTTGTTGCACCAGCATTGGGACGGTGACGGCGTATCGGTCATGGCTATACCCACTCCAGGAGATGAACCATGACCATGATAAGAGCATCAAAACCGGATTGGGAACCTGTGATGAAAATCGCCGCCGCGATCGTGACGAGCCGGGGTGGCCGTACCTGTCATGCTGCCATTGTGTCACGGGAACTTGGCATTCCAGCCATCGTGGGAACCGAAAACACGAATGAGGTAATCAAAAACGGTCAGGCGATCACGATCAGTTGCGCCGAAGGTGAAACTGGAACGGTTTATGACGGCTTACTGGGTTTTGAGATTCAGCAAACCGATCTAAGCCAGTTGGGACACCCCAAAACCAAGATCATGATGAATTTGGGCAATCCGGATCAGGCATTCAGTTTTGCCTCTTTGCCTCTGGATGGCATCGGGCTGGCACGCATGGAATTCATTATCAACCCCACACCGCGAGAATCCCCTCGCTTTAGCCATGGGGAGGAAAGCGGGAAGTTGGTTTTGACTTAGATTTGTCTTGCATTATATATCTAGTATCTGTATAATTAGTACATGAACG
>DAICZN010000122.1 GCA_027311105.1 Gallionella sp. | reverse complement strand
ACATTTCATCAACATCAAGGTGGATCGCGAAGAGCGCCCCGACCTCGACCAGATCTACCAGGCCGCGCATCACCTGCTGACGCAGCGCAACGGCGGCTGGCCGCTGACGATGTTCCTCAGCCCGGACGGCACGCCATTTTTTGGCGGCACCTATTTTCCCAAGCAGGCCCGCTACAACCTGCCCGCCTTTCCCGACCTGCTGAAACGGGTGGCGCAGGTGTATGCGGAGAACCGCGCGGAACTGGCCGAACAGAGCGAACACCTGATCGCCGCGCTGGCCCAGACCGTGCCCCGGTTGAACCACGCAGAGCGATCGCTGAATGACGCGCCGCTGGCATCGGCGGTAAAGCAAAACGTCGGACACTTCGACAGTGTGCATGGCGGCCTGGGCGGCGCGCCAAAATTCCTGCATCCCGCGGAACTCGATCTGCTGCTGCGCCGCGGCCATGCAAGCGGCGACAAACAGGCGCAGCATGCCGTTCTTTTCACGCTGCAACAGATGGCGCACGGCGGACTCCATGACCAGCTCGGCGGCGGCTTCTGCCGCTACAGCGTCGACGAACGCTGGGATATCCCGCACTTCGAAAAAATGCTGTATGACAACGGCCTGCTGCTGGCCCTGTATTGCGATGCGTGGCAGAGCAGCGGCAACCCTTTGTTTGCGCACGCCGTCGAGCGGACCGCCGCCTGGGTGCTGCGCGAAATGCAGTCCCCCGAAGGGGGTTACTACTCATCGCTGGATGCCGACTCGGAACACGAGGAATGAAAATTCTATGTGTGGCAGCGCGACGAGATACGCGCGCTGCTGAGTGCCGGGGAATACGCAGTTGTCCAGCCCTACTACGGCCTGGACAGCGCGCCGAACTTCGAGCATCACGCCTGGAATCTGCGCGTCAGCGCATCGCTGGGGGAAATCGCCGAACACCTGGACATTTCTGCGGAACAGACATCGGCATTGCTGGACAGTGCCCGGAAAAAATTATTTGCTGCACGCGAGCGGCGCATCCGCCCGGGGCGCGACGAGAAGATTCTCGCCTCATGGAACGGCTTGATGATCGCCGGGATGGCGCATGCCGCGCGGGTGTTCGACAGGCCGGACTGGCTGCTTTCGGCGCAACGGGCAATGGATTTCGTGCGCCGGACTTTGTGGCGCGAGGGCAGATTGCTGGCGACGTACAAGGATGGCAAGGCCCACCTGAACGCCTATCTGGACGATCATGCGTTCCTGCTGAACGCCCTGCTGGAATTGCTGCAGGCCGAGTTTCGCGGCACCGACCTCGCTTTTGCGGTGCAACTGGCCGATGACTTGCTGGCGCGCTTCGAGGACAGTCAGGACGGCGGATTCTTCTTTACCAGCCACGACCACGAAGTGTTGATACAGCGCAACAAGATCGGATCGGACAACGCCACGCCGGCAGGCAATGGCATCGCCGCACAGGCATTGCTGCGCCTTTCCTTAATTACCGGAGAAACAAAATACGCGGAAGCCGCCGAACGCTGCCTGAAGCTGTTTTTTCCGGCGCTGCAACAGGCAGCCGGTTATCACAGCAGCCTGTGCACGGCACTCGCGGAATATTTGCAGCCGTCTTCCGTGCTGGTATTGCGCGGGCCAAGCCATGACAGAGCCGTATGGCTCAACGCGCTGCGCTTGCGCTACCTGCCGGGTGTGATGACGATAGCCCCGGCTGATGATGCAGCCGGCCTTCCCGCCGCGATAGCCAAACCGGCTGGCGGCCGAACCACCGCCTGGCTATGTCACGGCACGCAATGCCTGCCGCCTATCACCGGCCTGGACGAGTTGCTTGCGCAGCTGGCCTAGCCCGTCATCGCGGCCGGGCCGCTGAATTCAGCGCAGCGACACTCCGCCCTGCGCAGAAAACCCCAGCGCGCTCATCGCCGCCACGCCGAAGCGTTTAGCCAGCCGGTCGGCAAAATTTTCCTTCACGGTATAGTCCACGATATCCTCGGCCTTGATGACATCGCGTGCCACCGAGTCCACGGTGCCGTAACCATCCGCAAGGCCGATCTCCACGCCGCGCTGGCCGTTCCATACCAGTCCGCTGAACGTATCCGGCGTTTCCTTGAGGCGTTTGCCGCGGCCAGCCCTGACCACCCTGATAAACTGCTGGTGTATCTCCTCGACCATCTGCTTGGCATAAGCCTGCTGAGCCGGATTGAGCGGGGAATACGGGTCGAGGAAACCCTTGTTGGCGCCCGCCGTTATCAATCGACGTTCGATGCCCACCTTCGCCATGGCGCCGGTGAAACCGAAGCCGTCCATCAGCACGCCGATGGAACCGATCAGGCTCGCCTTGTCGACAAATATCTTGTCGGCAGCCACGGCCACGTAATAACCGCCGGACGCGCATATATCGTCCACCACCACATACAGCGGGATCTGCGGATACTGCGCGCGCAGTCGGAGGATCTCGTCATTGATCTGCCCGGCCTGGACCGGACTGCCGCCGGGACTGTTGATGCGCAGGATCACTCCCTTGGTGTCCTTGTCCTTGAACGCATCCTGCAGGCTGGGAATGATATTGTCCGCGCTCGCCAAGCTGTCCGATGCAATCACGCCCTGCATATCCACCAGCGCGGTGTGCTTTCCCGAGCTCAGCGTGACATCATTTTTTCCTATCCAGCCCATGAAGATGAACAGGATAGTGAACATGAATCCCAGCGTCAGCACTTTGAAGAAAATGCTCCAGTGCCGCGCGCGGCGTTGTTCCTGCAGCGCAGACATCGCCAGTTTTTCCAGCACGCCGCGTTCCCAGTTGTTTTGGTCAGACATCACAATTCCTTTGTAAAATTCGTCAAGCGTTAACCCTGAACCACGAACGCAATTCAGCAAAATCACCCACCAGCGCAAGCGGATTCAATTCCTGCAACTGTTCCGGCGGATGCGCACCGTGCCCCATTGCCACCACGTCCACCCTGGCATTCTGCGCCATTTGCACATCGTGGGTGGTATCACCCACCATCAGAGTGCGCCCGGCACTGACCGCCAATTCATCCATCAGTTCAAACAGCATGGCGGGATTGGGTTTGGAGAAAGTCCGGTCCGCCGTGCGCGTGGCATGAAAATATCCCTTCAGCCCGGTTGCTTCCAGAGCCCGATCCAGCCCGTTGCTGCTTTTGCCTGTTGCCACACCCAGTTGATAACCCGCTTCGTGCAGTTCGATTATCGTTTCCCGCGCGCCTTCAAACAGCGGAATCGCCTCATCCTGCGCCAGGAAATGATGGCGATAGCGCTCGACCAGAGCCGGGCGCATCGCATCAGTCAGCTCCGGCACCGCATAATGCAAGGCCTGGTCCAGTCCGAGGCCGATCACATGGCGGGCGGTTTCATCATCGGGAACATTCAGGCCCAGATCGCGGCACGCGACCTGTATAGAACCCGCAATCACCGCGGTAGAGTCCATCACCGTGCCGTCCCAGTCGAACACGATCAAATCGTAGCGCTTGCCCATCACGTTCCCGCCAAAAATAAGGCGCGGATATTACCACTTTCGGGCCGGCCTCCCAAGCTGTGCAACAATACGCACATGAAAACGACTCCACACACGAACTCAAACGGAGTTTCAATGCAGGCTAATGCGGCAAAGCCGCGTTATGCCGGACCTAAAAAGCATTCACAAATTGACTGGCTGCTGTATTGCCGCCCGGGTTTTGAGCAGGATTGCGCGCAGGAAGCGTTGCGCCAGGCGAAGCAACAAAAACCCATCATAGACACGGAGCAGCCGGCGATCATCTCCGGCAGCGGCTATGTCGTCGCTGCGCTCAACGAACAAAAGTTGTCATGGAGCGAACTGATCTTCACCCGCCAGCTGATCCGCCTGCATCACGGCATCACTGCGTTGCCGGAGCGCGACCGCCTGACGCCGATCCTGGATGCGGTCGCCGCACTGCCCGGCACATTCGGCGCGCTGTTGCTGGAAGCCCCTGACACCAACGACGGCAAGCTGCTGGCTACTTTTACGCGCCGCTTCCAGCCGCTGCTGGAGACTGCGCTGCGCGAACAGGGACGCTTGCAGGACGATCCGCACGC
>DAICZN010000105.1 GCA_027311105.1 Gallionella sp. | reverse complement strand
TCCAGCACCCAGCGCGTCATACGGGATAATTTTGCTTCCAGGTCGGATTCCGGCGCATCCTCAATGTTTAATAATAATTCGCCGCCTTCCTGGTTCGCGAACTGCTTGACCAGCAAACCCTGTCCGCGCGCATAGGCTTTCCATGCAATGCGCGGTTGTGCATCTCCCGGAACATAAGTGCGCAATCCGGCGAAGTCCTCGTCTCCTGCCATGCCGCGGGTGCCATCCGCACTTACCGGTACCGGCGCGGCCATGAGCGGTTTCGGATAGACCAGGCAGCGCGCGTCGAAATGAAGATATGACCAGGCATGAAACAGGCCGAGCGGAAATTCGGTATATATCGTTATTTTTCCCGGCTCAAGCCAGCCGCGTTTTTGAGCTGGCAGCGGAAAAAATATCTCGGTTGTTTGCCGTGCCGGCACATCGAAACAAACTTTGTGGGCTTTACCCAGCACAAGCTGGTAGCGAGGCAGGCGGCTCTTGAAGTAAAGCGGGAATCGTGCGACATCGCCGCAATACACGGGAGCCGCGCGACCGGCGCTTATTTCAAGGTGTGCCAGATTGCGAAATGCATGCAGCATAGATAATACCGCCATCATAGCCAGCAAAAATGTCAGCACATAACCCAGGCTCAGGTTGTAGTTGATGTCACCCAGCAGCATCAGGATCAGCACGAAGGCCAGCGCCAGGCCTTGCCGGGTGGGCAAAATGAAGATGCGGCGCTGCGTGAGTATGATCGTGCCGTGCTCGATGGTCGGGCGGAATAACCAGGTGTTAAATTTTTGTTGGAGTGTGGCGAGCACGATTTGCAGCTATTTTCCGAATAGCCTTGCAATCAGGGACTCACGCGTCATGGAGTGCTGTGCTGCCACGTCAGCGAGAATTGCAGCGAGTATGCCAATTTTTAACGGGTCGTGTGCTGGAACGGTGAGATGATGAGTCTTGGGATGCTGGCAGGTCAAACGTATGTGGCTGCCGGTTTGTCGTGTTGCCTGATAGTCAAATTGTTCCAGTGCCTTGATGAGTTGCGCGCCGGACAAATTTCGCGGGAGTTTCATACGGCGATAAGTTCTTCGCGGGTAAAGTGCAGGCGTATCATTCGCGGCGCTTTCCCTTCTTCAAAGTGGCAATGCACTGCATCGCGTACTTGTTGACGCAAACTTGCCTCATCATCTGCCTCAGTGAAAATTGACTCACCCAATGCGCGCGCTGTCAGTCCTCCTTCGGGCGCCTCTTCAACTATAAACAAGATTTCATTCATGTTGTATCCTTTCAAAGGTGTATGCATTCTAGCATCGCTCAGGGGATCGCGACCGCTTCGATCAGCTCCTGCGCTATCTGGCATCCGTCTGTCGCCTGCAGGCGATGACTGACCACGCCGGGCAGGATGGTCTGCACATCTTCCGGGATGACTGCATTCCGGCCATCGATCAATGCCCAGGCGCGTGCAGCTGAGAGCATGGCCAGTCCCGCGCGCGGGCTCAAGCCGTGCGTATAGTGTTCCGACTCGCGAGTGTGACGCAGCAAGGCTTGCACGTAGTCGAGCAATGCGTCGGATACGAACACCTCTTTCGTGCGCTGCTGTAACTCCGGCAGCTCAGCCGCATCCATCTGCGGGGTAAGTTTGGCAATGATTTCGCGCCGGTCGACGCCGGAAAGCAGGCCGCGTTCGGCTTGCGTGTCAGGATAGCCCATTTCAATGCGCATCAAGAAACGGTCGAGCTGCGATTCCGGCAGCGGATAGGTGCCGACCTGATGAGACGGATTTTGCGTGGCGATGACGAAGAAGGGCGCGGGGAGTTTGCGAGTCACGCCTTCGATGGTGACCTGGTGTTCTTCCATCGCTTCCAGCAATGCGCTCTGTGCCTTGGGCGTGGCGCGGTTCACTTCGTCTGCCAGCAGCATTTGTGTGAATATTGGCCCAGGGTGAAATTTGAATTGATTGGTATCGCGCTCAAATACCGACACGCCCAGAATATCCGCCGGAAGCAGGTCGCTGGTGAACTGGACGCGACCGAACTGCAAATCCAACGTGCGTGCCAGTACCTGGGCCAGCGTGGTTTTTCCCACACCGGGAACATCCTCGATCAAGAGATGCCCGCCCGCTATCAGGCAGACAAGGGCGAGTCGGATTTGCAGTGGCTTGCCCAAGATGGCGCTTTCGACTTGCCGGATGACGCTGTTCAGGTTCTGGCTCATGGAGTTCCTTAAAGATAGTAGTAAGTGGCAAGTGGTGAGCGAAAACCTGTTCACACTGACCACTCGCTACGCACCACTTGCCGCAATCTTAAAACAATATTGCTGCGATCACCTTGCGGTCTTCCGCCACCAGTATGTTGTATGTGCGGCAGGCCGCAGGGGTGTTCATGCATTCCACGCCGATGCCGGCGTCGGTAAGCGCGCGATAAAGGCGCGGGTGCGGAAAGCGCTGCTGCATGCCCGTGCCCAGCAACACCACCTCGGGTTTCAGGGCCAGAAAGTATTCGAAGTGAGCTTCGCTCAAGTCGTCGAAATTCTGGGCATTCCAGTCGGTGCGCACCTCTTCCGCCAACACCACGAGGCTGGTGTCGAAGCGCTCTTTGTTGATCATGACATGATCGTCCGCATAGCCGGTGAAAAGTTTGGTGTCGCCGAGATTGGCCAGATGCAGTTTCATGATGACCTCGCAAGTCAGACTGTCAGTATATGGCACCAAGTGTAGAGGGTAGTATTGCGATGCGTCAAACTAAAGCTGTGCCCTTCGTAAAATTCAGCATTGTGCGAGTTTGCACGCGTCAGATTTGCTGTGCGCGGGCTGCACGGGTAAAATTGCGCACTTCCGCGCAAGTCGCGCGTTTTATCGAGTAAACGACAAGTGAAACCAATTTTAAAGTCCGCCAAGCTTGCCAACGTGTGTTACGACATACGCGGGCCGGTCATGGAACGCGCCAAGCAGATGGAGGAAGAAGGGCAGCGCATCATCAAGCTGAACATCGGCAATCTCGCGCCTTTCGGTTTTGAAGCGCCGGAAGAAATCCAGCAGGACGTGATACTGAACCTGCCCAACTCGTCCGGCTATTCAGACTCGAAAGGCATGTTCGCCGCGCGCAAGGCGATCATGCATTACTGCCAGTCCAAGAAGATTGCGGGCGTGGGGCTGGACGATATTTACATCGGCAACGGCGCATCGGAGCTGATCGTGATGGCGATGCAGGGTCTGCTCAATACCGGCGACGAAGTGCTGGTGCCGGCTCCCGACTATCCGCTCTGGACGGCGGCGGTAACTCTTGCAGGCGGCACGCCGCGCCATTATCTCTGCGACGAGGCCAATGAATGGAATCCCGATCTTGCCGACATGAGGGCCAAGATCACCGAGAACACGCGCGCCATCGTCATCATCAACCCGAACAATCCGACAGGCGCGCTGTATTCGGATGACATCCTCAAAGAAATTGTGCAGATCGCGAAGGAAAACGATCTCATCATCTTTGCCGACGAGATTTACGACAAGATGATTTATGACGGCGCGACACATACCTCGATCGCCTCGCTGTCAGACGAGGTGCTGTTCGTCACGCTGAACGGTCTGTCAAAAAATTACCGGGCCTGCGGTTACCGTTCAGGATGGATGGTGGTGTCGGGCGAGAAGAAGCATGCACAGGACTACATCAACGGGCTGACGATATTGGCGTCGATGCGGCTTTGCTCGAACGTGCCCGGCCAGTTCGCGATTCAGACGGCGCTTGGCGGTTATCAGAGTATCAACGATCTGGTCTTGCCCACCGGGCGCCTTTGCAAGCAGCGCGATCTGGCCTACAAACTGCTGACCGACATACCCGGCATCTCCTGCGTCAAACCCAAAGCAGGCCTGTATCTGTTTCCGCGCCTGGATCCTAATATCTATCCGATCCAGAACGATCAGCAGTTCATACTGGAATTGCTGGAATCCGAAAAGGTGCTGGTAGTGCAGGGCACAGGCTTTAACTGGATACATCCGGATCATTTGCGCCTGGTGTTTTTGCCGACCGTGGACGATCTGATCGAAGCGTTCGGGCGCATCGCGCGCTTTCTGGAGCATTACCGAAAGCAGCACGGCACAACGTAGGGTGCGCTCTGCGCACCATGGTGCATGGAATGCACCCTACTAACTAACGACTAACGACTAACGACTGACTTTATGAAACCAATCAACGTAGGACTCCTTGGCATCGGCACCGTCGGTGGCGGTACATTCACCGTGTTGCAGCGCAACAGCGAAGAAATCACCCGGCGTGCGGGACGTCCGATACGCATCGTGGTCGTTGCAGATAAGAATATCGAGCTGGCAAAGCAAATCACCGGCGGCGCATGCCGTGTGACCGACGATGCTTTCTCGGTGGTGAACGATCCCGAGGTTGATATCGTGATTGAGTTGATCGGCGGATATGGTGTGGCCAAAGAACTGGTATTGCAGGCGATTAAAAACGGCAAGCATTTAGTCACCGCCAACAAGGCGCTGCTTGCAACGCACGGCAATGAAATCTTCAAGGCGGCGCAGGACAAGGGCGTGATGATAGGGTTCGAGGCCGCGGTGGCAGGCGGCATACCCATCATCAAGGCGGTGCGCGAGGGCTTGACCGCGAATCGCATCGAGTGGATAGCCGGCATCATCAACGGCACGACCAATTTCATTCTGTCCGAGATGCGCGACAAGGGCCTTTCATTCGACACCGTGTTGAAGGAAGCGCAGCGTCTGGGTTATGCGGAAGCCGATCCGACTTTCGACATCGAGGGCGTGGATGCCGCGCACAAGATCACGCTGCTGGCATCGCTTGCCTTCGGCATCCCCGTGCAGTTCGACAAGGCCTACATCGAAGGTATCTCCAAACTGGATGCGGTGGACATCAAATACGCGGAGCAACTGGGTTACCGCATCAAGCTGCTGGGTATCACCAAGCGTACATCCGAGGGTGTCGAGCTGCGCGTACATCCCACGCTGATTCCTGAGAAGCGTCTGATTGCCAATGTGGAAGGCGCGATGAACGCGGTGCTGGTGCAGGCCGATGCGGTTGGCGCCACGCTGTATTATGGCAAGGGTGCGGGGGCAGAACCGACTGCAAGTTCAGTGATAGCAGACCTGGTGGACATCACGCGCATGCACACGGCCGATCCGGAAAATCGCGTACCGCACCTGGCGTTCCAGCCGGATGCGATGGTCGATCTGCCGATGTTGCCGATCAATGAAGTGATTACCAGCTACTACC
Organism: Gallionella sp.; assembly: GCA_027311105.1. Lineage (GTDB taxonomy): Bacteria > Pseudomonadota > Gammaproteobacteria > Burkholderiales > Gallionellaceae > Gallionella. The sequence goes on along the minus strand of DAICZN010000105.1, from coordinate 537 downwards.
TGCGTCTGCGTGTTGCGGACCGTGCCGGCGTGCTGGCCGACATCACGCGCATCCTGGCTGACGAGCAGATCTCGATCGATGCGGTGATCCAGAAGGAGCCGCTTGAGGGTGAAAAAGAGGCTGACCTGATCATGCTTACCCACCAGACGCGCGAGAAACGCGTTGATGCGGCGATTGTGAAGATCGAAGGCTTGGGCGTGGTGGCGGGTCATGTCACCAAGCTGCGCATGGAAGAGCTGGGGAAGTAATTGCTGCAAGCGGAGCAGCACAGGGTTCTGTTCGATACGCTGGGCTGGCAGAACGGGATACAGGGCGCAAGGTTCAAGGTTTTTCAGAACGGCACCAAACAGCTTCGTCTGTTAGAACTGACCCGTGAGTTCATTGAGCCTGAATGGTGCGAAAAAGGTCATGCGGGTTTTGTGGTTCAGGGCGAACTCGAAATCGACTTTCAGGGTAAATCGGTGCGCTATCCGCAAGGTGTCGGAATTTTTATACCGGCGGGTTTAGCGAGCGCTCACAAGGCGCGCTCCATTACAC
>DAICZN010000102.1 GCA_027311105.1 Gallionella sp. | reverse complement strand
TTAAGAGAAAAGCTGCAACGCTAATGGGCAATATCGACGAACTGATAGGCAGACTGGCGCAGGACAGCGCGGCCGTGAGGCGCGCGCCACACCCTTTCCTGCTCAGCCTGGAATGGATGGCTGTCGCGTTGTGCTATCTGGCCGTGGCGCTGCTGCTCTCGGGCGCGCGCCACGATCTGTGGCTGGAGCTGCACAAACCCTGGTTCGCCGCCGAGATCGCGGCGCTTGCCGGCATCCTGGTCACCACTTCGTTGAGCGCCGCGCTGCTGTCGTATCCCGATCTGCACCAGAAGCGCAGCATCGCATACGCCCCCATTGCCGCGTTTGTGCTGTTCGTGCTGGTGATGTTGTTTGCCTGGCGCGCCGACAGCCCGCCCGCCCCGCTGCCTGTCCACAGCTTCGAATGCACGCTGAGCATCACGCTGCTTTCGCTGCTGCCGGCGGCATGGACTTTCCATGTGATGCGCAAATTTGCCAGCACGCACAGCCGCTGGGCCGGCGGCATCGCGTGTCTTTTTGCATTCAGTGTGGGTGCCTTGTGGTTAAGATTGTATGAACAGAACGACTCGATCATGCATGTGATCCGCTGGCATTACCTGCCGATGGCGGGTGCCGGCATCGCCGGCATGTGGCTGGGCAAGAAAGTCTTGAAATGGTGATGAACCGGCACGTCATTCCCGTCCTTCGATGGGCTCAGGATAAACTGTCCTTCGGACAAGCGGGAATCCAAAATACGTCGTCATTGCGAGGAGGCGAAGCCGACGTGGCAATCCAGGTGGTTTAAACAAAATGCATTTTGGTCTTGCTGGATTGCTTCACTGCGTTCGCAATGACGGCAAGGGTGTCATGAATTATGGAAGTATCAATAACAATGGGTTCAAAACAGTGAATCAAAATCTCAAGATCATCCATCCTCTGTGGCTGCGGCTGGGCCACTGGATCAACCTGGTCGCACTGGTGATCATGGTGCTCAGCGGCTGGCGCATCTACAACGCGTCGCCGATCCTCGCGTTTCGCTTCCCGGATATGGCCACGCTGGGCGGCTGGCTGGGCGGGGCGCTGCTGTGGCACTTCGCTGCGATGTGGCTGGTGCTCTGCAACGGCCTGATGTATCTGCTGCTCAACATCGCGACGGGACGATTCAGAAAGAAACTCTTCCCGCTGCGGCTGCGCGACCTGCTCCGCGACTTCGCCGCAGCGCTGAAAGGCAGATTGGCCCACGATACGCTGGCCGAATACAACGCGGTGCAGAAACTGGCCTACCTGTTCGTGATCGCAGACATCATCCTGCTGGTGCTGTCCGGACTGGTGGTGTGGAAGCCGGTGCAATTTCCGCTGCTGCGCGAACTGATGGGCGACTACGACAATGCCCGAATGATCCACTTCCTTGCGATGGCCGCGTTGCTGGCATTCGTCGCGATCCATGTGGCGATGGTGGCGCTGGTGCCCAGGACATTGATCATGATGATACGCGGACGATAAAGAGCTCAAGATGAAAAAACCGGAATTCGATAAATCCATCCTGATACAGGAGGCGCTCAGGGAGCTGCCCTCCCCGGCCCGCCGCTTGTTCATGAAACGCGGAGTCACGCTGGGCGGCCTGTCGCTGTTGAGCGGATGCACGGTGACCGACGAGGCTTCCGCCGAGCGCATGCTGATGAAGATATCGCGCCTCAACGATGACTTTCAGGCCTGGCTGTTCGACCCGAACAAGCTCGCGCCGACTTATCCCGAGTCCATGATCACCAGGCCGTTCCCGTTCAACGCCTATTACGAGCGCGGCAAGATTCCCGAGATCGACAGTGATGATTATCTGCTGGAAGTGAGCGGTTTGGTCGCGGACAAACACAGCTGGTCGCTGGACGAACTGTACCGGCTGCCGCAGACCAGCCAGGTCACGCGCCATATCTGCGTCGAGGGCTGGAGCGCGATCGGAAAATGGGGCGGCGTCACTTTCGCCACTTTCCTGAAGCGCATCGGCGCCGATCTCTCGGCAAAATATGTGGGCTTCAAGTGCGCCGACGACTATTACACCAGCATCGACATGCCGACCGCGCTGCACGCCCAGACGCTGCTGACCTTCAGCTACGACGGGAAGATTCTGCCCCCGGAATACGGCTATCCGATGAAGCTGCGTATGCCCACCAAGCTGGGCTTTAAAAATCCCAAGCATATCGTCGCAATGTTTGTCACCAATACTTATCCGGGAGGCTATTGGGAAGACAAGGGCTACAACTGGTTCAGCGGTGTCTGAAAAAGTTCGTCCGGAACGAGACGATTAAAAAAGGCAGCAGCGCGTTATTCGCCGGCAATTGAAACTGCGGAAGCAGGGGATGCCATCGCTGGCTTCCCGGAAATACGTGTGGAAGGGCTTTCCAGGACCTGGTAGAAAACCTCATCGCGTTTGATCATGCCCAGGTCGCTGCGCGCACGTTCTTCAATCGCGGCAGTGCCCTGCTTGAGGTCGCGCACCTCGGCATCCAGCAGGGAATTGCGCGTTTTTGCCTGCTGGTTGATTTGCTGCTGCACCTCGAGCTGATGGTTCAGATTCCACGCATTCAGCCAACTTCCCTTGCCCAGCCACATCGGATACTGCAACAACAGCAGCAGAACGACGAGTATCAGTGTGGCTGCACGCATTATCCCAGCTGATAATATGCATCGCGCCCCGGGTAGCTCGCGGTATCACCCAAATCTTCTTCGATGCGCAGCAGCTGGTTGTATTTCGCCATGCGATCCGAGCGCGACATCGAACCGGTTTTGATTTGCATCGCGTTGGTGGCGACGGCGATGTCGGCGATCGTGCTGTCCTCGGTCTCGCCGGAGCGGTGCGAGATCACGGCGGTATAACCCGCGCGCTTGGCCATCTCGATCGCGGCAAAGGTCTCTGTCAGCGTGCCGATCTGGTTGACCTTGATCAGGATAGAATTGGCGATGCCGCGCCTGATGCCTTCTTTCAGTATTTTGGTGTTGGTGACAAAGATATCGTCGCCCACCAGCTGGATGTCCTTGCCCAGACGGTCGGTCAGCAGCTTCCAGCCATCCCAATCGTGTTCGCTCATGCCGTCCTCGATCGTGATGATCGGGTACTTGTCCACCCAGGTCGCATACAGATCGACCATTTGTGCCGAGGTCAGCGCCAGCTTGTCCGCCTTCAGGTGATATTTGCCGTCCTTGTAGAACTCCGAAGCGGCCGGATCCATGCCTATCGCGATATCCGTGCCGGGGACATAGCCCGCAGCCTCGATCGCTTCGACGATGACCTTCAGTGCAGCCTCGTTGGAGCCCAGAGCCGGTGCAAAACCGCCTTCATCGCCGACGGTGGTCGGCAGACCGCGATGATGCAGCACGGCTTTCAGTGCGTGGAACACCTCTGCGCCGTAGCGCACCGCCTCGCGAAAGCTCGGTGCTCCCACCGGGATGATCATGAATTCCTGCATGTCCGAGCCGCCGGTGGCATGCGCGCCGCCATTGATGACATTCATCATCGGCACCGGCATCGCCATCCTGCCCGAACCGCCCAGATAGCGGTACAGCGGCAGGCCGCTTTCCTCGGCGGCGGCGCGAGCCACCGCCATCGACACCGCGAGGATCGCATTCGCGCCGAGGCGCGACTTGTTTTCGGTGCCGTCCAGTTCGATCATGGTCTGGTCGATGAAGGCCTGCTCGGCGGCATCCAGGCCGATGATGGCCTCGGCGATCTCGGTGTTCACATATTCCACCGCCTTCAGCACGCCCTTGCCCAGATAGCGCTGCTTGTCGCCATCGCGCAATTCCATCGCTTCCTTTTCACCTGTGGACGCACCGGACGGCACGGCGGCGCGTCCCATCACGCCGGATTCCAGCAATACATCCGCTTCCACGGTGGGGTTGCCGCGCGAATCCAGTATCTCGCGGGCGATCACATCAACAATTGCGCTCATTCTTTTCCTTATTCCTTCTGTTAAACGTTTTTCAAATCGATATTTTCTTCGATCAAGCCCTGCCGCTTGACCGTTTCGTCCAGCACTTTCAGCGTTTGCAACAATGCCTTCAGGTGCCCGAGCGGAAACGCGTTCGGCCCGTCCGATAATGCCTTGGACGGGTTAGGATGGGTCTCCATGAACAGGCAGGAGACACCTGCCGCGACTGCGGCTCGCGCCAGCACCGGCACGAATTCGCGCTGCCCCCCGCTGACCGTCCCCTGCCCGCCCGGCAACTGCACCGAGTGCGTGGCATCGAACACCACCGGGCAGCCGGTGTTGCGCATCACTGCCAGCGAGCGCATGTCCGACACCAGGTTGTTGTAGCCGAACGATGCGCCGCGCTCGCACACCATGATGTTGTCTGCGCCGCTGGCCTCGCGCGCCTTCTCGACCACATTCTGCATGTCCCACGGCGACAGGAACTGACCCTTCTTGATATTCACCGGGCGGCCGCAGCGCGCCACGGCGTGTATAAAGTCGGTCTGACGGCACAGGAACGCCGGGGTTTGCAGCACATCGACCACTGCCGCGACCGGCGCGATCTCTTCGATGCTGTGCACGTCGGTCAACACCGGCACACCCAATTGCGCTTTCACTTCGCCGAGGATCCTCAGTCCGGCATCCAGGCCAAAGCCGCGAAACGATTTGCCCGAACTGCGATTGGCCTTGTCGTAAGAAGACTTGTAGATGAAGTTTATCTTCAACTCGTTGCAGATTTCCTTCAACTTGCCGGCGGTATCCATTGCCATTTGCTGCGACTCGATCACGCAGGGTCCGGCGATCAGAAACAGCGGTTGGTCCAGGCCGACATCGAAGTTACACAGTTTCATGATTGACCACTCCCAGCCTGATGTCGGGCCAGCCCTACCCGCCCCAAGCGCTGCGCGCCGCCGTGTCCGGGCTGCATATCAAAGTTGCAGAGTTTCATGCCGCCACCTCATTATCGTGACGCTGAGCACCATACATCACCGTTTCGGTGGCTGGCGGCATTGCCCGCACCGCCGCTGCGCGCACCGTGTTCATGCCGCCACCTTTTCATTTTTGAGTGTTGCCTGGCGCTGCAGCGCGGCTTCGACAAAGGCCTTGAACAGGGGATGGCCGGTGCGCGGTGTCGAGGTGAATTCGGGATGGAACTGCACGCCGATGAACCACGGATGCATGGATTGCGGCAATTCCATGATCTCGGGCAAATTTTCGCTGGGCGTGCGCGCCGAAATGATCAGTCCGGATTTTTCCAGTACGGGCACGTAATGGTTGTTGACTTCGTAACGATGGCGATGGCGCTCGTTGACTTCGTCGCCGTAAATACGTTGCGCCATGGTGCCGGGCTTGATCGGGCAACGTTGCGAGCCGAGGCGCATGGTTCCGCCCATGTCGGAGTCATTGTTGCGTGTCTCGACCTTGCCGTCGCGGTCGCGCCATTCGGTAATCAGCGCAACCACCGGATGCTCGGTATGCAAATTGAATTCAGTGCTGTTCGCATCAGTCATGCCTGTCACATCGCGCGCAAACTCAATCACAGCCAATTGCATGCCCAGACAGATACCCAGATACGGCACCTTGTTTTCCCGCGCAAATCGGATCGCGGCAATCTTGCCTTCGGTGCCACGCTTGCCGAAGCCACCCGGAACCAGTATCGCATCGAAATGCTCCAGGCCTTTCATGCCGGCGGTCTCGAGTGCCTCGGAATCGATGTATTCGATGTTCACCTTCGTTGCGGTATGTATCCCGGCATGGCGCAATGCCTCGATCAGCGACTTGTAGGATTCCGTCAGGTCGACATATTTTCCGACCATGCCGATGGTGATCCTGTGCTGTGGATTTTCCAGCGCGGTCACCAGCTTTGCCCATACCGACAGATCCGCAGGCGGCAAATCCAGCCCCAGCTCTGCACAGACGATGCGATCCAGACCCTGCTGGTTGAGCATCTGCGGCACCTTGTAGATGCTGTCCACGTCCCACATCGAGATTACCGCTTCTTCGCGGACATTGGCAAAAAGTGAAATCTTGGCGCGCTCGTCGTCGGGGATCGGCCGGTCGGCACGGCAGATCAGCGCGGTCGGGAAAATACCGATCTCGCGCAATTTCTGCACGCTGTGCTGAGTGGGCTTGGTCTTCAGCTCGCCCGCGGTGGCGATATAGGGAACCAGCGTGAGATGCACATAGGCGACCTGGTTGCGGCTCATGCGCAGACCCATCTGGCGGGCGGCCTCAAGGAACGGCAGCGACTCGATATCGCCGACCGTGCCGCCGATCTCGACGATCGCCACATCAGCCTTGCCGTCATGCGAGGCGGCAGCGCCGCGTTCGACGAAAGCCTGTATTTCGTTGGTGATATGCGGGATCACCTGCACCGTCTTGCCCAGGTATTCGCCGCGCCGCTCCTTGCGGATCACGCTGTCGTAGATCTGACCGGTGGTGAAATTGTTGGCCTTGCGCATCTTGGCGGAAATGAAGCGCTCGTAATGCCCCAGATCCAGGTCGGTTTCCGCACCGTCTTCGGTGACAAAGACCTCTCCATGCTGGAACGGACTCATCGTGCCGGGATCGACGTTGATGTATGGATCCAGCTTGAGCATCGTGACATTCAGTCCACGCGACTCCAGGATCGCTGCAAGCGAAGCGGCGGCGATCCCCTTCCCCAGGGAAGACACAACGCCGCCGGTAATAAAGATGTACTTGGTCATGCGAGTGCCCGGACACATGTTTTTCGTAGGGCGCGATGATACCGCAAATCGCCCTGCCTTCAAAATTCAGATGGCTCGCAGGAGCCCGGCTCGGCACTCCGATGCGGCTAGCCGTGGTGCAATATCCGGCGGCTCAAAACTGCCGCTAGTGCAGCAACAGGGATTGCCGGACGGACACAGCGCAAACCGACATCAATGCGCCGGGCAACAGGCCGAGCAACAACACGCCCAAACTGTTGACACTGATCAGCAATGCGGTGTCGGGTTCGAAAACGATCTGGGTATGGGTTTCGGGCGCGTCGAAATACATCAGCTTGACGATGCGCAGATAGTAGAACGCACCGATCAGCGAGAACAGCACCGCCGCCACGGCGAGCCAGACATAGCCTGATTGCACGATGGCGTTCAACACCGAGAATTTGGCATAGAAACCCACGGTGGGCGGCACGCCCGCCATGGAGAACATCAGCAGCAGCATCATGAAAGCAAGCCAGGGGCTGCGCTGGTTGAGACCCTTGAAGTCGTCCAGTGTGTCCGCCTCAAAGCCCGCCCTTGACAGCAGCATGATCATGCCGAAAGCCCCCAGCGACATCAGCGCATAAACCACTGCATAGAACATCGAGGAGCCATAGCCTTCCATGCTGCCGCTGATAAATCCCAGCAGCAGAAAACCCATGTGCGCGATGGTCGAATAGGCAAACATGCGCTTGAGGTTGGTTTGCGCAATCGCGGTGATATTACCAAGCGCCATCGACCCGATGGCCAGTATGACCAGCATGCCCGACCAGTGCTGGACCAGCGGTTGCAGCCCTTCGACCAGGATGCGCGCGACAAAAGCAAAGGTGGCCAGCTTGGGGGCAGACCCGATCAGCATCGTCATCGCGGTCGGCGCGCCGTGGTAAACGTCGGGAACCCACATGTGGAAAGGCACAGCACCCAACTTGAAGGCCAGGCCGGAAACCACGAACACCAGGCCGAACACGATCAGGGTTTTATTCGCATGACCGGACTGGATGGCATGGGACACAGCCTCCAGCCCCAGTGAGCCGGTTGCCCCGTACAACATCGACATTCCGTACAACAGCAAGCCGGAAGCCAGCGCTCCAAGGATGAAGTATTTCATCGCCGCTTCGGTGGCAGCCGCGGAATCGCGCTGCAATGCGACCATTGCATAAAGGCTCAGCGAAAGCAGTTCCAGGCCGAGATACAGTGTCAGGAAATTGTTGGCGGATATCATCACCATCATGCCGAGCGTGGCAAACAGCGTCAGCACCATGAATTCGCCGCTGAACAGCCCGCGCACGGTTAGATACAGCCTGGAATACACCAGCATCATCGAAACCGCGAGATAAGTCAGCAGTTTCAGCACATCGGACATGAGGTCGTCCACGAACATGCCGTGAAAGATATATGTGACTCCGTTCACATGGGTACCCACGGTGATCAGCGCGCAAATCATCAGGGTGAGCTGCACCAGCATGTAAGTGACCATCCTGCCGCTGTTCTTGAGCAGCGAATCCGTAATCAGGATCACGCACGTCATGACAAGCAGGAATATCTCGGGCGCCGCCGGCATAAAATTAGTCATCGCATCCATATTCATCTCAGTCAGTCGTTAGTTTTTAGCCGGCGGCCTCATGGCAGTTTTGAGCGTGCCGCGTGCACCAGCAAATCATTCACCGACACATGCAGGATCTCGCTCAACGGCAATGGATACAGCCCCATCCCCAATACCGTAAATGCCAGGACCGTGAAAATAACCTTCTCGCGCAGGGTGAGGTCGGTCAACTCGGCGACATGCGCGTTGGCCACGGTACCGAAGATCACGCGCTTGTACATCCACAGCGTGTAGGCTGCACCGAAGATCAGCGTCGACGCCGCGGCGAATGCGTACCAGAAATTCGACTTGACCGTACCGAGGATCACCATGAATTCGCCGACAAACCCGCTGGTGCCCGGCAGGCCCACATTGGCCATCGCGAACAGCATGAAAAATGCGGCAAATACCGGCATGGTTTTGACCACGCCGCCATAATCGGCAATGTTGCGCGAGTGCATCCGGTCGTAAAGCACGCCTATGCACAGGAACAATGCGCCGGACACGAAGCCGTGCGAAATCATCTGCAGCAGGGCGCCTTCCATGCCGTATTCGTTAAAGATGAACAGGCCCAGCGTTACGAAACCCATGTGCGAGATGGACGAGTACGCCACCAGTTTTTTCATGTCGGTCTGGGTCAGGGCGACCAGCCCGATGTACACCACCGCGATCAGCGACAGCGCGATCATCACCCCGGCCAGACGATGGCTCGCGTCCGGCACGATGGGTATCGAGAAGCGCAGAAAGCCGTAGGCGCCGACCTTGAGCATGATCGCCGCCAGTATCACCGAACCGCCCGTGGGCGCTTCCACGTGGGCATCCGGCAACCAGGTATGCACCGGGAACATCGGCACCTTGACCGCGAAGGCGGTGAAGAATGCGATGAAAATCAGAATTTGCGCGGTCATCGGTATCGCAACCAGATGAAAATCGAGTATCTCGAAACTGCCGCCGGTCTTGTTGTAAAGATAGATCAGCGCGACCAGCATCAGCAGCGAACCAAGCAGGGTATAGAGGAAGAACTTGACCGCGGCATACACCCGATTCGCCCCGCCCCACACGCCGATGATCAGGAACATCGGGATCAGCATCGCTTCCCAGAATACATAGAACAGCACTGCATCCAGCGAAGAAAACACGCCTATCATGATGCCGGACATGATCAGGAAGGAAGCCATGTACTGCGCCACGCGCTTCTCGATCACCTTCCAGCCGGCCAGCACCACGATCGGCGTGAAGAAGGAAGTCAGCAGTATGAACAGCACAGAAATGCCGTCCACGCCAAGGTGATAGTGAATGTTGAAGCGTGAGATCCATCCGTGCATCTCGACGAATTGCATGTCTGACGTATCGCGCACAAAGCCGGTATACAGCGGGATTGTCACCAGGAAGCCCAGCACCGCGCCGACCATGGCCAGAATACGCGCCAGCGGGGCATTCTTGTCGTCGCCGGTGGCCAACACCAGAATGCCGAAGATGATCGGCAGCCAGATTGCGACGCTAATTACAGGTAACTCAAAAAACATGCTGTTGTTCCTTCATTTTAATTCCGGCCCTCACCCGAACTGCCCGGACAATCATGCGCCAAACTTGCGGAAATGCGCCGACCGCCTTGGCAGAAGACCGGTTTGGCATTATGCAAACCAGTTTCTCACCGTCAGCAGCACGAACACGCCGATGATCATCGAAAACGCATAGTGGTAGATATAGCCCGACTGGAGATGGCGGAACATCCTGGAGAACATCCCGACCAGCTTCGCCGTACCGTTTACCATGACCCCGTCGATCAGCTTGATGTCCCCGAATACCCACAGGATGCGGCTTGCACCGCGCGCGCCCCCGGCAAAGAACCAATCGTTGAAACGGTCGAAATAATATTTGTTGTCCAGCAGCGTGTAGATAAAATGGAATCGCTTTTGCAGCGCCGCAGGGATATCCGGGCGCTTCATGTAGAAGAACCATGCGGTTGCAAAACCCGACAATGCGAGCCAGAAGGGCAATTCCTCAAACATGTGCGCAACCATTTCGAACGGCCCGTGAAACTGCATAAACAGCCCCGCCATGCCAGGGTGCTCGGTTGAAACATAAATTGAATCCCTGAAATAGTTCTCGAACAGCAGTGGCTGGATGGTGATGTAACCGACAAGAACCGAGGGGATGGCCAGCAAAATCAGCGGCAGCGTCACCACCCAGGGCGATTCGTGCGGTTTCTGCCCCGGAGCCAGGCCGTGATGCTCACCGTGCGCCGCCGCGTCATGACCATGATGCGCCTTGCCGAAACGCTCCTCGCCGTGGAACACCATGAAGTACATGCGGAATGCGTAGAACGCCGTGATGAACACCCCCGACAGAACCGCAAAATAGGCGAATTCGGCACCGGGCAGGTTAGACAGTTCGACTGCCTGGATGATGCTGTCCTTGGAATAGAATCCCGAAAAGAAGGGTGCGCCTATCAGCGCCAGCGAGCCGATCAGCGAAGTGATCCAGGTGACCGGCATGTATTTCCTCAGCCCGCCCATATTGCGCATGTCCTGGTCGTGGTGAAGGGCAATGATCACGCTGCCGGCGGCAAGGAACAGCAGCGCCTTGAAAAAGGCGTGGGTCATCAGGTGAAAGATCGCCACGGGGTAAGCGGAGGCTCCAAGCGCCACGGTCATGTAGCCCAGCTGCGAAAGCGTGGAATAGGCGACCACGCGCTTGATATCGTTCTGGATCATGCCGAGGAAACCCATGAACAGCGCGGTGATCCCGCCGATAATCATCACAAAGGACAAGGCGGTATCGGACAGCTCGAACAACGGCGACATGCGCGCCACCATGAAAATACCCGCGGTCACCATGGTCGCGGCATGGATCAGGGCCGAGATCGGGGTGGGGCCTTCCATCGAATCCGGCAGCCAGACATGCAGCGGAAACTGCGCCGACTTGCCCATCGCGCCGATGAACAGCAGGATGCAGATTGCCGTCAGCAATCCCACCGACATGCCGGGGATGGGCGCCATGTCCGCGGCGTGTCTGGCGGCGCTGGCAAATACCGCGGCGTAATCCAGCGTGCCGAATACCATCAGCACCAGCGCGATGCCCAGCAAGAAACCGAAGTCGCCGACGCGATTCACCAGGAATGCCTTCAGGTTGGCGTAAATCGCCGTCGGCCTGTCGTACCAGAAACCGATCAGCAGATAGGAAACCAGTCCCACGGCCTCCCAGCCGAAGAACAATTGCATGAAGTTGTTGGCCATCACCAGCATCAGCATCGAGAAGGTGAACAGCGAGATGTAGCTGAAAAAACGCTGGTAGCCCGGATCTTCTGCCATATAACCTATGGTATAGATATGCACCATCAGGGACACGAAGGTGACCACCAGCATCATCAGCACGGTCAGGCGATCAATCAAAAAGCCGATCTGGAAACTGGTGTCGCCGGAGGTCAGCCAGGTATAAACCGCACCGTTGAACATGTGGCCCGCCTGCACGTCCGCGAAAATCTCCAGCGAGGCAAAGAAGGATACCGCCACCAGGGCAATGGTTATGCGGTGCGACCATGCGCGCCCGATCCGTTTGCCGAACAATCCTGTGGCAACCGCCCCGAGCAGCGGGGCAAGGGGAACGACAAGATAAAGGCTTTGCATATTCATAATGAAACCTTTAAAAATCGTAGCGAGCGGTTTGAGAGCAAGGCGCATGGAGCGCAGCGAACGAGACATACCGGTTGGGTAGGCGAGGAGCGAGCACCACGCAACGCAGCGAGCGGAAGGGTGGCGGCATTGCCGCCGGGAACCCACCGGCCTGCTCCTTGCGGGTGTATCGAATCGCGCAGTAGATTTTTAGAGGTTTCCATTGCGCATCAACCTTTCAAACTGTCGAGATCATCAACATTGATGGTGCTCAGATTGCGGAACAGCACCACCAGAATCGCCAAACCGATGGCGGCTTCGGCTGCCGCCACAGTCAGAATGAAAAACACAAACACCTGGCCCGCGCTGTCGTTGAGATAATGGGCGAACGCCAGAAAATTGGTATTTACCGCCAGCAGCATCATTTCGACAGCCATCAGCAGCACGATAAGATTCTTGCGGTTCAAGAAAATGCCGACAACGCTGATCGCAAACAGCACGGCGCTCAGGACCAGATAATGCGACAGTGTTAGCACTCTTTTCGCTCCCTTGATTGGTTTATTCTTTTTTTTCCGACTGCATCGGAACAATACGCAACCGTTCCGACTTCTGTACCGCGACCTGTTCGGAGACCACCTGCGACTTGGCATCCTTGCGCCGCCGCAAGGTCAGCGCGATCGCCGCCACCATCGCCACCAGCAGGATCACGGCTGCAATCTCGAACGGATAGGCGTAGTCGGTATAGATCAGGCGCCCCAGTTCCTTGGTATTGCTGTAATCCGCGGCATGCCTGATGGCGACCATGCCCCCGGAAGTATCACGGGAGCCCAGCACCCAGATCATCTCGAACGCCATCAACCCCGCCAGCGCCGCGCCAAACGGCAGCCAGCGCCAGAATCCTTCGCGCAGGCGCACCAGATTGATGTCCAGCATCATCACCACGAACAGGAACAGCACCATCACCGCACCGACGTACACCAGCACCAGCGCGATGGCCAGGAATTCGGCTTCCAGCAGCAGCCAGATACCCGCCGAACTGATAAATGCCAGCACCAGGAACAGCACCGCATGCACGGGATTGCGCGCGGTAATCACGCGCAACGCCGAGAACACGATCAGCGCCGCGAATGCATAGAACACGATAATCTCAAAATTGCCGGTTACAAAATTCATTAACTTGCCCTCTATTCTTGCGTCCTGGCCTTGTTTTCGGCCGGCCTACCGGTACTTTGCGTCCGCGGCCCTGTCTTTGGCGATCTGCTCTTCATATTTGTCGCCTATCGCCAGCAACATATCCTTGGTGTAATACAAGTCGCCGCGCTTTTCGCCGTGGTATTCGAAAATGCGCGTCTCGACGATCGCATCAACCGGGCAGGATTCCTCGCAGAATCCGCAGAAGATGCACTTGGTCAGGTCGATGTCGTATTGCGTCGTGCGCCGGGTGCCGTCTTCGCGTTCGGCCACCGCTATCGTAATCGCCAGCGCCGGACACACCGCCTCGCACAGTTTGCAGCCTATGCAGCGTTCCTCGCCGTTGGCATAGCGGCGCTGTGCGTGCAGGCCGCGAAAACGGAAACTCTGCGGGGTCTTTTCTTCGGGAAACTGCACGGTGATCTTGCGCGCGAAGAAATACCGCCCGGTCAGTGCCATGCCCTTGACCAATTCAAAGAGCAGAAAAGTCTTGAAAAAATCCTTGATCATTTTCATATTCGTTTACTCCTTGCTTTACCAGAGCCACAGCGGGGTCTGCATCCATACCGCGATGACCACCACCCAGACGATGGTGAGCGGAATGAAGACCTTCCAGCCGAGGCGCATCAGCTGGTCATAGCGGTAGCGCGGGAATGTCGCGCGGAACCACAGAAACAGGAACAGGATGAATGAAACCTTGCCCAGCAGCCAGATGAAGCTGTCCGGAAGGAAAGGTACGGGTGACAGCCAGCCGCCCAGGAACATGATCGAGGTCAGGAACGCGATCAATATCATGTTGGCGTATTCGGCCAGGAAGAACAGCGCGAATGCCATGCCCGAATATTCCACATGAAAACCCGCGACGATCTCGGACTCGCCTTCGGCCATGTCGAACGGCGCGCGGTTGGTCTCGGCCACGCCGGAGATCAGGTACACCAGAAACATCGGAAACAGCGGGATCACGTACCAGTTCAGCGCCCCCAGGTGGCCATGCTGGCCGTGCACGATGTCGGTCAGATTCATGCTTTGCGAAACCAGCAGCACGCACACCAGCGCGAAGCCCATCGCAATCTCGTAAGAGACGATCTGCGCCGCAGAGCGCACCGCGCCGAGGAAGGCGTACTTGGAGTTGGATGCCCAGCCGGCGATGATGATTCCGTACACGCCCAGCGAGGTCATGGACAGGATGTACAGCAGCCCGGCATTGAGGTTGGCCAGCGCCATCCCTTCGCTGAACGGCATGACTGCCCAGGCGGCCAGCGCCGGAGCCAGTGCCATGATAGGCGCCAGCACGAACAGAAACTTGCTGGAACCGGTCGGAATGATGATTTCCTTGAGGAACAGTTTCAAGCCGTCGGCAATCGGCTGCAGCAGCCCGAAATAACCAACGCGATTCGGGCAGATGCGTATCTGCATGTAGCCTATGACCTTGCGCTCGGCCAGCGTCAGGTAGGCGACCGTGCCCATGATGGGCAGCACGATGGCCAGTATCTTGACCAGCGTCCAGAGCGGCAGCCAGAAGGGGCCCAGCAGATCCAGCCCGGCGCGTTCCAGGGTTTGCAGCAATTCCATCATGCGCGCTCCACCGTTATTGCCCCAAACATCGCACCCAGCTGCCGTGTAACGGGATGACCCGCCGCTATGCGCACCGTGCGCAGCGGGAGACTGTCATTGGCTTGCAAGGTCATGTTTACGCTGGCGCCGCCCTGGCTGACCTTGACGGTGTCTCCCGGACTCAAACCCAGCCTGTGCAACTCACCACTGTGCGCGGACACCCAGGGTGTCGCCGCATCGCGTGTCTTCTGCAACGCGGCGGCACGGCGCACGATGGCATCGGCGAAATAAATCGGCACATCGCTGACACGCTGCAGTCCCTGATTGCTGCCGGACTGGACTTGAACTTCGACAACGGGGACATGATTGTTCAATCGCCCGGTCATGTTTGTCGCGATGTCTGTTTTGGGCAGCACTTCGTCGCGCACCGCTTCGCTGGTGTCGTAATCGAAACCGGGAACATTCAGCAGATTGCCGAGCACGCGCAATACCTTCCAGGCAGGGCGTGCCTCGCCCAGCGGCCTGACCGCGCCCCTGAAGCTCTGCGCAAGCCCCTCGGTATTCACGAAAGTGCCCGAAGTCTCGGTGAAAGGCGCGATCGGCAACAATACGTCGGCGTATTCCGTCGCGTGGTGTTTGAAGGCTGACATCGCCACCACCATGTCCGCGGCATACATCGCCTTCATCGCCTGTTGCGGATCATGCATATCCAGTTCCGGCTCTGCATTCAGCAGCACATATGCCTTGCGGGGTGAAGACAGCATCTGCGCGGCATTCATGCCGACAGTACCGGCAGCGTATGGAACAGCCCCGGCCAGACAGGCGCCGACACTGTTCGCCGCCTCGCCGAGGAAGCCGAACTTCGCATCGGCCAGCATTGCGATCTGCCCGGCCAGCATCGCAATCTGCGTGGCCTGGGGATGCTGTTGCGCGAAATTGCCCAGCAATACCGCGCCATGCTCCCCGCTCGCCAGACTGCGCGCGATAGCCGTTGCCTGCCCGGACGGTTGCACCGCATCAAGCAATTTTCCCGTCTCGGCGGAAAGAGCGGCGGACTTTTCCGCACCCAGCGCTTTCAGGATTTGCGCCAGCATGTTCACCATCTGGTCCGGGGCAATGATGGCCTTGTTCGCTACCGGCATCAACAGGTCGTCGTCGCTGGCATGCACGATACTGGCTTGCGCGCCTTTCTTGACCGCCTGACGCACACGCTGCGCCAGCAAGGGATGATCCTTGCGCAAAAAGCTGCCTACGATCAGGAAGCGGTCGCGCGTATTGATGTCTGTAACGGGCATCCCCAGCCACGGCGCACCCGCCTGCCTGCCATCGGAAGAAAAATCGGATTGGCGCAGGCGCGAATCGATGTTATTGCTGCCGATGCCGCGCATCAGCTTTTGCAACAAATAAAGCTCCTCCACCGTGCTGTGCGGCGTGGCCAGCGCGGCGATCTGGTCTGCTCCCGCACTGCCGGCGATCTGGCGCAAACCGTTCGCCACATATTCCAGCGCAACCTGCCATTCGACCTCTATCCACACACCGTCCTGCTTGAGCATGGGTTTGGTCAAACGCTCAGCGGCATTCAATCCTTCGTAACTGAACCTGTCCTTGTCCGAGATCCAGCATTCGTTGACTGCCTCGTTCTCGACCGGCAAAACGCGCATCACCTTGTTATCCTTCACCTGGACCAGCAGGTTGGAGCCCAAGGCGTCATGCGGGCTGACCGATTTGCGCCGCGACAGCTCCCAGCCGCGCGCGGTGTAACGGAACGGCTTGCTGGTCAGCGCGCCAACCGGACACAGGTCTATCATGTTGCCGGACAACTCCGAATCCACCGTGCCGTTCACAAAACTCACGATTTCGGCATGTTCGCCGCGGAACGCCATGCCCAGTTCCATCACCCCGGCGATTTCCTGGCCAAAGCGCACGCAACGGGTGCACTGGATGCAGCGGCTCATCTCTTCGGTGGACACCAGCGCGCCGATATCCTTGTGCATCACCATGCGCTTTTCTTCCTGGTAGCGCGAAGCGCCGCCGCCATAACCCACGGCCAGATCCTGCAACTGGCATTCGCCG
>DAICZN010000096.1 GCA_027311105.1 Gallionella sp. | reverse complement strand
CCCAGCGTCAACAGCGTGGTTGCGACCGGGCGGTTGATGAATGGGGCGGAGATGTTCATGCCGGGTTCACGACTGCGCGCCGCCGCGCAAATCGGTCGAAAGCAAGATAAATGACCGGGGTGGTGAATAGCGTCAGTACCTGGCTCACGATCAGCCCACCGACCATAGTGATGCCCAGCGGATGGCGCAATTCCGAACCGACGCCCGTGCCCAGCATCAGCGGCAGCGCGGCCAGCAGCGCCGACATAGTGGTCATCAGGATGGGCCGGAAGCGCAGCAAGCAGGCCTGGTAGATTGCCTCCCGCGGCGTCTTGCCCTGTTCACGCTCTGCGCTCAGCGCGAAATCGATCATCATGATCGCGTTCTTCTTGACGATGCCTATCAGCAGGATGATACCGATGATCGCGATGATGCCGAGATCATTGCCCGACACCAGCAGCGCGAGCAGCGCGCCGACCGCTGCTGACGGCAGCGTCGACAGTATCGTCACAGGGTGGATGAAACTCTCGTAGAGCACGCCGAGCACGATGTACATAGTGACGATGGCGGCAAGGATCAGCAGCAGGGTGTTGTCGAGCGAGGCCTGGAAGGCCAGCGCGGCGCCCTGGAAGCCGGTCTCCACGCTGGCCGGCATGTCGAGTTCCGCGCCGGCCTTGCGTATTGCGGCAACTGCTGTGCCGAGCGAAACGCCGGGCGCGAGATTGAATGAAACGGTCGAGGCGGGGAACTGGCTGATATGGTTGACGGCCAGCTGGGTGGTCTTTTCGGTGACGCGCGCAATCGACAGCAGCGGCACCTGGCTGCCGGTCGGCGAGACGATATAAATATTGTCCAGCGCAGCGGTGCCCTTGTGGAATTCCGGCTTGACTTCCAGCACCACGCGATACAGGTTGGATTGTGTGAATATGATCGAGATCAAGCGCTGGCCGAACGCATCGTAGAGCGCGTTGTCTATCGCGGCCGTGGTGATGCCGACGCGCCCGGCGCTGGCGCGGTCTATGTCGATATAGGCCTGCAGACCGTGATCCTGGGTGTCGCTGGCGACATCACGCAATTCCGGCACCTTGCGCAGGCGCTCTACCAGTCTCGGCACCCACAGCGCGAGTTCGCCCGGGTTGGCGTCCTGCACGCTGTATTGGTATTGGGTGCGGCTGACGCGGTCTTCTATCGTGAGATCCTGCACCGGCTGCATGTAGGTGGTGATGTTGCCGAGCTTGTCTAGCTGAGCCTGCAGGCGGCGGATCACAGCGCTGGCATCGGTGCCGCGTTCGGACTTGGGCTTCAGGTTGATCAGCATGCGGCCGCTGTTGAGCGTGATGTTGCTACCGTCGACGCCGATGAACGAGGACAGGCTCGCCACCGCCGGATCGGCCAGCACGGTATCTGCGACAGCCTGCTGGCGTTCCGCCATCGCGGCAAACGAGATCGACTGGGGCGCCTCGGTGATGGCCTGGATGACGCCGGTGTCTTGCACCGGAAAGAAGCCCTTGGGCACGGATACATAGAGCAGCGCGGTGAATGCCAGCATGGCGGCCGCGACCAGCAGCGTCGCGCCTTGGCGGTCCAGCACCCAGTTAAGCCAGATCCCGTAGCGCGCGATCACCCGGTCAAAAAAGGCGCCGCTGGCGCGGTAGAAGCGTCCCTGCTGTTCGGGCGGTGTATGGTGCAGCAACCGCGCGCACATCATCGGTGTCAGGGTCAGCGACACCACGGCTGAAATCAGGATGGAAACCGCCAGCGTGATCGCAAATTCGCGGAACAGCCTGCCGACCACGTCGCCCATGAACAGCAGAGGGATCAGCACCGCGATCAGCGAGAAAGTCAGCGAGATGATGGTGAACCCGATCTGCCCGGATCCCTTGAGCGCGGCCTGCATCGGGGATTCTCCGGCCTCTACGTAGCGCGAGATGTTCTCGATCATCACGATGGCGTCGTCAACGACGAAACCGGTGGCTATCGTCAGCGCCATCAGGGTCAGGTTGTTGATCGAGAAACCGGCCAGATACATCACGCCGAAGGTGCCGACCAGGGACAGCGGCACGGCAACGGCCGGGATCAGCGTCGCCGGCACATTGCGCAGGAACACGAATATCACCATCACCACCAGTGCCACGGCCAGAAGCAGTTCGAACTCGACGTCATGCACCGAGGCGCGGATCGTGGTGGTGCGGTCGGTCAACAGCCTGACATCCACGGTGCCGGGCAGGGCGGCCTGCAGCTGCGGCAATATTTTCTTGATGCGGTCGACCGTCTCGATCACGTTGGCACCCGGCTGGCGCTGGATATTGAGAATGATGGCCGGCGCGCGGTTGGCCCAGGCCGCCAGGCGCACGTTCTCGGCGCCGTCAACCACGTCTGCAATGTCGCGCACGCGTATCGGCGAGCCGTTCTTCCAGGCGAAGACGAGGTCGAGATACTCGGCGGCGGACTTGAGCTGGTCGTTTGCATCCAGCGTGGTGGCCCGCATCGGGCCGTCGAAACTGCCCTTGGGTATGTTGACGTTGGCATTGGCGATGGCGGTGCGCAAGTCTTCAAGGTTGAGGCCGTACGCCGTCAGCGCATTCGGATTGGCCATGATGCGCACCGCCGGCCGCTGGCCCCCGCCTATGCTCACCAGCCCGACGCCGGGCATCTGCGAAAGTTTCTGCGCCAGCCGCGTATCCACGAGGTCCTCGAGCCTGGGTAGCGGCAGCGTCGCCGAGGTGATCGCCAGCGTGATGATGGGGGCATCGGCGGGATTGATCTTGCTGTAGATCGGCGGCATCGGCAGGTCGATAGGCAGGAACGAACTGGCCGCGTTGATGGCCGCCTGCACTTCCTGCTCGGCGACATCCAGCCCCAGGGTCAGGCTGAATTGCAGCGTGATAACCGAGGCGCCGCCCGAACTGGCCGACGACATCTGGTTCAGGCCCGGCATCTGGCCGAACTGGCGCTCCAGCGGTGCGGTGATCGATGAAGTGGTGACGTCCGGGCTGGCGCCGGGATAGAGCGTGGTGACCTGTATCGTCGGGTAATCGACCTCGGGCAGGGCCGAGACCGGCAACTGGCGATAACCCATCAGTCCCGCCAGAACGATCGCGACCATCAGCAGCGAGGTCGCTACCGGCCGCTGGATGAAAAGGCGCGACGGGTTCACTGCGGGCTCTGGCCGGTGTTTTTGCCTGCTGTGGCGCGCGCGCCGGGTGTCGTCACTTCGACTTTTGCGCCCGCCCGCAATTTATCCGTGCCGTCGGTCACAACCTGTTCGCCGACGGCAAGCCCGTGCTCGATGGCGACGATATCACCGGAAACCGGACCGAGCGTCACTGGGCGGACGGAAACCGTCTGATCCCGGCCGACGACATAGACGAAGGTCCCTTGTGTGCCGCGCTGTACTGCCGCGGTTGGTGCCAGAATTGCGTTGTGCCTGGTCTCCACACGCAACCGGGCATTCACGAACTGATTGGGGAAAAGATTCTCGCCGGTATTGGCAAATTCCGCCTTGACCATGACAGTCCCTGTGGTGACGTTGATCTGGTTGTCCAATGTCAGGAGTTTGCCGGTGGCCAATCTGGTCTTGTTCTCGCGGCCGAATACATCGACTGCCAGCCTGTTGCCGGCATGCGCGCGCGCCAGCACTGCGGGGATATTGTCGGCCGGTATCGCAAACAGGACGTAGATCGGCTGGATCTGGGTAACCACCACCACGCCGTTGATATCGGTAGTGCTGACCATGTTGCCCGAGTCGACCTGGCGTATCCCCAGCCGTCCGGACAAAGGGGCGGTGATGCGCGTGAAATCGACGTTCAACTGGGCGTTCGCCACCTGGGCGCGATCGCTCAGCACGGTGCCTTCATCCTGCAGCACCAGTGCTTCCTGGTCATCGACCTGCTGCTTGGCAATGGAGTCTTTGGCCCAGAGAACACGGTAACGTTCAAGATCGAGTTTTGCGCCGGCCAGCAGCGCCTGGTCGTGTGCCAGCTGGCCCCTGGCCTGATCGAGAATCACCTGGAAAGGCCGCGGGTCTATTTGCGCCAGAACCGCGCCTTTCTTCACCGTCTGACCCTCGCGAAACAGGATGTGCTCCAGCAGGCCGTTGACGCGCGCCTTGACCGTCGCCGTATTGAGCGCAGTGACGGTGCCCAGTCCGTCGATGTAAACGTCGATATCACCGGTCCTGGCGATGGCGGCCTGAACAGGCATCGGCTTTTCGCCACCGCCGAGAACCGGTTTTTTGTTTTCCGGATTTGCGGGCGCGTTTGCCGGCTTGTGGAAAATCCAGAATGCAAGCGCGCCGGCCAGCAACAATGCGGCGACCCCAAAAATTATCTTTCTCATATCAAAATGATCTGCACTCTGTATTTCATCATTGCTGCGGTTTCATAATCACATCACTGCGGATTGGTTTGATGCTACCAGTTTTTTATCAGCTTGAGCGGCGAGCTACACGGCTTTTGCTGCGGACGTTCCGTGTGGCGGGACACCATTTGAAACCCGCCGCCGGCGCTTCCGGCTGATGGCCAGCAGGCTATTTTTCTTCAAGCTGCCCCATTTTTTTCAGCCATGACTGCGCATCATTTTTCAGCCATGACTGCGAATACCGGTCATTCTTGATGTATGCATTGAGGAAAGCCGTGCTGATCTGTTCGCTGGCAACTTCCAGCATGGCGCGCCGGGTCGGTGAGCCTGCGGCCCCGCGTACCGAAGCGGATGCCGCACCACTCTGCCCGCCGGATGATTTTTTGCGGTGCCGGTTGCTGCCCCCGCTGTCGGAGTCGCCATCGCTGCCGCCGGATTCGGATTGCGGGCTCTCGCTTCCCGGGGAAGCCGGTTTGGTCGGATCTTCGTTGCCTATCACGGCATGAGACGCGCCGGCCAATACCAGCAGGTATTTGTTTCCGGGCGGCATGTACCGGAATGGCGCCTGGTGAAGCGACGGCGGGACACTGCCGCGCATATCGCTATCCGTATCGCTGGTTACCGACAGCACCGGCATGTTGATTTTTTGGTAGCGCACCTCGAAATCCGAGCCGGTAAAATCGGCATACGGGCTCAGGGCAATAACGCCGCCCACGCGCAACGGCGGCCCGGCGAACGAAATATTCTGCGGGGCTTCCCCCGCAACCAGCATCGCCGAATAGGCGCCGATGTCAAAGCCCGCGATCGCGATGCGCGACAAGTCCATGTGCTGCACCACGGGGTCGCTTGATGCAGCCTGTTGCTTCAGGTAAGCCAGCAGACCGGACAATATATCAAGGCGTTCGGACACTATCCCGGAGGAATACATTTCATGCCTGAGGAATGTGTAATCGCGGGTGCGGGCGGCATCTGAAGACCAAACGTCCGCATCGCTTTTCAGCGGCTGGAGCGACAGGACGACGTATCCGGATTTCGCCCATGCACCGCGCATATTTGCCGCAGCATCGGCCGTTTCTCCCAGTCCGGGCAGATAAATGACCAGGGGATATTTGCCTTCCGGAACGGGTTGAATCACAGTGATATGAAAGGTCATGTTCCCGGCATCGGGCGCCGACCGGGTTGTTGTGGTCTCGTAATCGATACCCGAATCATAGCCGCGGTCGGCAAACTGCTTTACCTGCGCTTGGTCAACCTGCGGCTTTTTTGCGAAAGGTGTGCATCCCCCCAGCAGAATCGCGGCAAGGGCGGCCCCGGTAATGAAACTGGGTGCCGGATATCTAGAGATGAGGCGCATGGCGTAAATGCATTTGCGGGCTTTCAATATGGGCAATCATTCCCATCAGGGAGAGAACAATTGTCCGAGGGTGGAATTCACAATGCGGCTGGCAGGCAGCTTAAGCCACCGGGCCCCGGCGCATTTGTTCACTTTGTAACCATTCCGGCTTCCCTGTGCGACTTTGGACACGGGACGATTTTGCGGAACCGTGCGGATTATATAAAAGGTAACCAATATCAAGATATTAGGGCTTAACTTTAGCAGGTATTTGTTGTCTTCCTGATACAAAATTTTTGCGGCCTTCCGCCATCCCCGGTATAAAGTTAGCCGGGATTGCGCGGCGGGCATGGTACGATATTAAGTTGCGGGAAATTCATAAACAAATTTGGTTGGGGGATGTCAGCGTGAACTTCAAGAAGAGATTATCCATGGCTGCCGAGTCATTGGTGGCGCTATGCATGGTAGCCATCCTGGCAGTGGCATGCAACGGGGGAGGCACACAGGCTGTGCCTGCCTACACTGTTTCTGCGGGGGTGGGTGAAGTATTGCAGCTCACTGTGGATATCGGAAATATGATTTACAGCTATTCAGTGCTTGAAACCAGCTATGCCGCTTCAGGCGTCAGCGTGGGACAGAACAGCACCGGTATCCTGCTGGGCAGCAACCCCGACGGCACCTACAACGTGGGCCCATCGCTGGATGGTTTCATACAGGGCGGCAAGGTCTTGCTGTTGGGCGGGGAATTGGCCGGGCACCTTTCAATTTCCCCTACAAACTTTCCCGTCCCGGTTATCGGAATAAGCTACCCGGCGCCCAACCTTGTTTTCATGGCCGGCGTTTACAATTATCAGGGCTTTAGTTGTAGTGCATTGGGCATTGCAAATGCTGCCAGCGCTCCTTCCGGCACCACATGCTCTTCCCAATACGGAACGATGACCATCGCGGTGATAAACCCGGCCAACCCGACCAGCGCCATTTACACCACTTGCATAGGCGGGGATATAACGAATCAAAGTGCTACTTCAGGAACTGGGCATCCATGTACAGGCGGCACTTTCACCGGAACTATCCAGCCGACCTCGTTGACAACGCCTGGCGTTTATAATGTGTTTGACGCAAACAGTAATCATATCGGCTGGTTTTTTGCGTTCACCGCCCCGAATGGCCAGAATGTCGGCGTGATAGACCATGACGATAAAAGCACCATTTCCTCCGCATACGGGCATACGGTATTGTCTTCCTATGCGCCCCTGACCTCAGGGGCAGGCGATGGCAGCTATTACGTCAACAACAACGAGGGGCAGGAAAACTGGGTAACGCTTGCCACCACGCTGAATCCCAATAATTACTGGTTTATCGGCCCCTTGCCCTGGAATACATCAACAGCCCAATCCGGAGTACAGGGTACATTGATTCCCAACTCGCCATGGACTGGTCTGAGCACCATTTCATCAGCTTCTCCTGCGGCGGCCTCAAGCGTGGTGATGGTGACCGGCACAGGCGTATACACGCAAACCAGCTTGAATGATCCGGCATTGTTTGGCGTGGGCGTAAGATAAGGTCGGCAAGGTTTGCCGCCTGATAGTTGAAGAAAAAATCCCGGCCATGCCGGGATTTTTGTTTGCGTCCCCCGGTTCGTGACAGGCTAGCAATCGGGAAGTTTTCCGGGCTCGGGATGCTGCCCGGATACATGATTTGCCGTTCAGGAACTGATGTAGTGTTCCAGCTGCTCGATGATGAAACCCTGGTCCGCCATCTTGGCCTTGACCAAGTCTCCAATCGAAACGATGCCGAGGATATTCTGTTGTTCGTCAAGTACCGGCAGGTGGCGGAAATATCGCTCCGTCATCAAGGCCAGGCCCTGCGAAACTTCAAAATCCAATGTTATAAATCGCACCTTCCCTGTCATTACCTCGCTCACCAGCACCTCCCGCGGGTTGCGACCCGCCACCGAGATTTTATGCAGGCAGTCGCGTTCGGTGAAGATACCCGCCAGCTTGCCCCCGTCGACGACCATGACAGCCCCTATGTCGCGGTCACACATTAACTGCATGGCGTGCTGGACCGTGTCGCCGGGCGCCACGGTCGTGAGCGGTTTTGTTTTCTGGTCCAGTATTTGTTTGATCTTTATCATGATTTTCTCCCACCTGGTCTTGACGGTTAAAATATCTTCAAATGCTGTACCCGGGTCGACACACTTTCAACATTCAGGCTGTCTGCAGCGTGTCGGGCACAACCCCTCGCGAGAACCCGCTGTCGTTCCGGTTAATGTGGTCTTCAATCTGTTTGTCCCCATACTGAATATGCGCAAGCACCCTGCCAAACGGCCAGTGATTGAACCAGTCGCTGAACATGTCTTCTCCGACATAATCCAGTTTGTCTTTGAGGTGTAGCGTATCCTTTATGAGCTCCTCGTGCATCCTCTTGTGCGACTCTATCTCGGGGAATCCGGACTGAACCATAAGCTGCTCCTCGGTTGCAAAATGCAATCTGGTATATGAAATCACCTCGTCAATGAGCCGGTAAATATCATTTCGCGACTCGTGATTTTTCACGGCATCATTCAGCCTGTTAAACATGTTAACGAGCTCCCGATGTTGCCGGTCAATTTCTGCGATATCGAGCATCAACAGTCCCTTTCACATGCAGTCCAGAAAATCAATCTTGACGGGTTGCGCATCGCAGCAGCACCGCTTCGGTATCCACAAGTTCCGCGGGGTTTCCGCAGCACACGGGCATGACCCCGGTGGGCCGCACGGCAAGTCTTTTGTACGCGGCCAGACAGGCTTTGTGGAGCGGGGCATGTGCCGCATTTTCCAGCAGCAGCGCCAGCGTGAAAGTCCTCCCGGCGCCTTCGAGCCATAGTCGCGCCTCGCGTTGCTGCAGTTCCCCAGGCAGCTTAAGCAGCGTATCGAGGCGTTTGACATCGTCGTCCAGCCTGGCCTTTACCGGACCGCAGTCGAACCGTTTCGCATTTTCAAGCGCCAACCGTATCCGTGCGAACAAGGCCTGATGGCTCCCTTCCTTTTGAATCGCCCGAAGCGCGTCCAGCGTGAGGATGTGAGTCGTGCCTTCCCAGATCGGCAGAACCTGGCAGTCGCGCAGCAGCCGGGGAAGGATGCTTTCTTCGATGTAGGCATTGCCGCCGATCGCCTCCATTGCCTCGCTGACTGCGAAGACCGCGAGCTTGCCGCTCAGGGCTTTTGCCATCGGTATCGAGATCCGCATGAGTTTACGGGCTTCCTCATCTCCGTTGTCGGCGCGGTCCAGGGCGCGAACGGTTTCGAACACGAGCACAAAGATTCCCATATGCTCGGCAATGAGGTCGGCCATGGTTGCCCGCCACAGCGGCAGTTCTTCGAGCTTGCGGCCGAAGGCATTGCGCCCGGCGCCATACTTGAGCGCCTCAAGCAGCGCCCTGCGCATGCCGGCCACGCTCGCGACGGCGTTATACAGCCGCGAGAGGTTGAGCATTTCGGCCATCTGTTTGAAGCCTTCGTTCTCACCGGCGACCAGGTAAGCCACGGTGTTCTCAAACGTCACCTCGCCAGTCGGCATCGAGCGCACGCCGAGTTTGTCCTTGAGCCGGTGTATGCGGATGGTGGCGGAATTGCCGGAGGGTTCGCGGCGCAGGACAAGAAATAGCCCCAGGCCCTTCGTGCCGGGCGCGCCTTCCGGCATTCGCGCCAACGCGAGTATCGCATCAGCCGCCACGTTGGAACAAAACCACTTGTCGCCGTTGAGCACCCAGCGCTTGCCGTGGCGCGTCGCCGTGACGGCATTGCTTCCGACATCCGAACCGCCCTGCTTTTCGGTCAGGAACATCGCGCCTTGCCAGAGATCGCCGGGTTCGCTGGCGGAAAGGTGGGCGATGGTCGTTGCATAAAGGGGGGTTTGCGGTCCTTTCGGTCTGCTTTCCAGAACCCGGCCAACGCCATCGGTCATGCAGATCGGGCAATACAGGCCGATTTCGCTTTGGGCGAAATAATATCCCGCGCCAAATCCGGCAAGATGCCTGAACGCTCGGTGCTTCGCCAGGAATTCCGGCTGATATTTTATCCCGATGATTCCGCGGCCGTAAGAAAGCTTTTCCAGCTCGCGGTAGTCGGGGTGCTGGACTATGCGGTCTATGCGAATGCCGCGGGCGTCGTGGGTCTGCAGCGTCGGGCCCTGTTTGTCGGCGCGCGCGGAGAGCTCGGTTGCGAGCGCGCCGCTTGCGCCAAGGGCGTTGAAGTGACTGCGCAGTTCGCTGAATCGAACTGTTCCGAACCAGAATTGCCAGAATTCCCCGCCAAGCGGATCCTCGTCGAACAGGTTGGCGAACCTGATCTCGGGAATGTTAAGCAAATCTCTTGTCGGGGCGGACATGATATTTTCATGGTACCACCAAATTATCGGCACAAGAATATGCCGGAAGGCGTTAATTGTGACGGCAAAAAGCCGAACGTTATTCCTGCAAGCGAGGGTGGCAAGGGCAGGGGATGGGAAGGCGACGTTGAAAATTATTGCAGGCTGATTCAGCATGAATTTAGATACCGGAAGCAATTCTGATTTGAAACAAAAATCAGGCAATGAATCCAGGCCACCGAATCGAGTTTGATATAAACAGCGTGGCAGCATTAAAATACCAGCGCGTTGCGCCGGCGATATTCATCGTCACCGACTTGCGCTAATGGCATACACTAGCGGAGCTGAAGCAAACCTGATGCGAAGGACTCTATGCAAATCCTGATGCAGGAACACGGCGAGAGTGTATACCGCAACGATCTGGCGCCGCACCGCTGCCGAACCGGGCTATCGGGCTGCTATGGCGTAACCGGCACGTTCTGGGGCCATGCTTTCGGCGGCATCCGGCAGAAGGCCGCGCCTGTGGCTGCGGACAGGGGGCGCCATGTTCATTGAGTATCGCCTTGAGAAACTGATCAAACGCATCACAGCGGGGCTGAGCATTCCGCTGCGGCTGGTGCTATGGAACGGCCGCGAGTTCAACCTCGCTACTGAACCCACCGTCACCGTCCACATTCCGACGCTGTCGGCGCTCAGGTACTTCATCCCGCCCGACCTCAACAAGCTCGGTGTGGCATTCGTGGATGGCCGCATACGCGTCGAGGGCTCGATCCACGAGATATTCAGGGTGGCGGAAAGCCTGGTGAGCAGCGTCGCCGCCAACAAGCCCGCCCGGTTTCATTTCTTCACGCGCCACAGCCACAGACGGGATCGCGAGGCGATCGAATACCACTATGACGTATCCAACGATTTTTATTCCATGTTCCTGGACAAAAACATGGTTTACTCGTGCGCTTATTACCGGCGCGAGGATGACTCCCTGGAGACGGCACAGGAACAAAAGTTGGACCACATCCTGAACAAGCTGATGCTGAAACCCGGCGAGCGCTTTTTGGATATCGGCTGCGGCTGGGGGGCATTGATCCTGCGCGCCGCAAAGAAATATGGCGCCGTTGCCACGGGAATCACGCTCTCGAAGAATCAATACGAGCATGTCCGGAGCCTGATTCGGGAGCAGGGGCTGCAAGGCCGTTGCACGGTTGAGTTGCGCGATTACCGTGACCTGCCGGATGACGGTGTTTTCGACAAGATCGCGAGTATCGGCATGTTCGAGCACGTGGGCTTGAAGAATCTTCCCGTGTATTTCGGCAAGATATGCTCGCTGCTGGCCGACAACGGCCTGGTGCTGAACCACGGCATCACCACCAGCGATGTGGACAGTGGCGAGGTCGGCCTGGGTGCGGGGGAATTTATCGATAAATATGTGTTTCCGGACGGCGAATTGCCGCACCTTAGCCTGGCGCTAAAGGAAATGGCGGCAGCCGGACTGGAAGTGACCGATGTGGAGTCGTTGCGGCGCCATTACGCGCGCACCTGCCGCGAATGGGCCGATCGCCTAGAATCGAATCGCGACCGCGCGATCGCCAGTGCCGGGGAGCGGCGCTTCCGTATCTGGGAAATCTATCTCGCCGGGTGCGCCCACGCGTTTTCCCATGAGTGGATCAACATCTATCAGGTTCTAGCGTGCAAGGCCAAAAATTCTGCGGCATTCCCCTTGCCCCTCACGCGCGAATACATGTACCGGGATTTGTCGAAAGCCGATAATGCAGGAAGATGAAATTGGCACCCTGCACCCGGGGGAGCGCACTCTTTGAATTCCGGGAAATTTTCAGAATGCTGGAGGCTTGATCATATTCCTGCCCCGGCATCTGTCTGGCAGCGTGCATCGCGTGGGAAGATCCCTGTTTTCGGCAGGCGCTCACGCACCTGACTTGCCTTCGAATATTTCATCGAATAATTCGCGCATTTGCCGCCAGGAACGCGCATCAGCCCTGGCGTCATAGCGCGCCATTTCGTGGCGTCCCATCTTGTCGGACTCAGGGTTGGTGAAGCTGTGCACAACGCCACCGAACACTGTCATTTGCCAGTCAACCTTGCCGGCACGCATCTCCTCCTCGAAAGCCCGGCGTTGTTCCGGGGGAATCGAGGGATCATCCGCGCCGATGCAGACGAGTACCTTTGCCTTGATGTTCCTGGCGTCCTGCGCAGCCACCGTGCCCAGCCCGCTATGAAAACCCACAACGCCGGAAATATCGGCACCGCTACGCGCCAGCTCGAGCGCCATCGTGCCGCCGAAGCAATAGCCGATGGCGGCTATCCTGTCCGGATCGACCTCCGGGCAAGCCCTGAGCGCGTCAAGGCCACCCCGGGCCCGCGCTCTCATCCGTTCAACGTCACTGCGCAGCGATTCCAGTATCGGTCTGATCTGGTTGAAATCGTGGATTATCCGGCGGCCGCCATGCAGATCACAGGCAAGCACAACATAGCCGAGACTTGCCAGCTGTTTGGCGCGCGACAGCGCATGTTCGCCCAGTCCGAATACTTCGGGAAATACCAGTATTCCGGGCTTCTTGCCAGCCGCGGGCTCGTAAAACAGCTGCGAATCCATGGATAGGCCATCGGCCTGATAGTTTATGTTTCGTGTCTGCACAAAAATTCCCCGCCGTAGTTGATCATGCGTATTGGCTTTCCCGGGATGATGCACTGCCAAGTGCCTGCTGCCCTGTCCCTATGATTGTTCCCTGGCCGCTTCCGCCGCCTCGCGGATACTGCAATCCCCGCGCCAGCGTGTCGCCACATACCTGTGTCCGGTCATTCCGTCGGAATCGGCCGATGCCAGCCAAAGCAATGGTGGAATCATCACGGCCGGATCGAGCAGGGTCGAGCGCACCGCATCCGATACTCCGTCGGGGATCATGCCGGTGAGAGTCGCCCCGCCGGGCAGAAGCGCATTCACGGTCACTCCCGTGCCGGCAAGCTCCTGGGCCCAGATGATGGTCTCCGAATCGAGCGCGGCCTTGGACGGGCCGTAGGGGGAGAAGCCGCGCCGGCGCATGGTCTCGTGGTTCATCGAGATGTTGACGATCCGGCCCCAGCCAGCCTTGAGCATGACCGGCACGGCGCAGCGTGCCATCATGAATGGTCCGTTCACATTGGTGTCGATCACCATGCGCCATATCTGGGGATCAATCGTCCAGAATTTTGTCGGCTCTGTCAGGAACGTATCGCTGACATATTTCATGCCGCGACCGGCGTTGTTGACCAGGATGTCAAGCCGGCCGAAGCGTTCGACAGCCGTGTCGACGACGCGCCCGCAGTCTTCCTGTTGCGTAACATCGGCAAGCACAGGCAGTACCCTGTCCTTGCCGCAGCCCTGCGATATTTCAGCGGCTACAGCTTCGATCTCCGAGCGCCCGCGTGCGGCGGTGATGACTACATGCGCGCCGGCCCGTGCCAGACCAAGCGCCATGGCCCGTCCCAGCCCGCGCCCGCCGCCGGTGACGATCGCAACCCGGCCCGAAAGCGAATTCTCTTCCATCCGATACTTTTAACGGTTCAAAGCCTGCATTTGCGGCGCTGCATAGCGCGTTCCCACCGCCGCCCCGGGTGGCAGGATTTGATTGATACGGTCAAGATCCTCCTGCGTGAGGTGGACATCCAGGGCGCCGACATTCTCTTCCAGAAGCCTGGTCCGCTTGGTGCCGGGAATGGGCACGATGTCTTTGCCTTGCGCCAGCACCCAGGCCAGCGCGAGTTGCGCTGCGGTGCAGTGTTTGACCCGCGCCATTTCCTCGATTTCGCGCACCAGGTCAAGGTTTTTCCGGAAATTTTCGCCCTGGAATCGCGGCGAGTTGCGCCGGTAATCGCCTGCTTCGAGGTCGTCGATGTGCTTGATCTGGCCGGTCAGGAAGCCGCGGCCCAGCGGGCTGTATGGCACGAATCCGATCCCGAGTTCGCGCACCGTGGAAAGGATATCGCCCTCCGGGTCGCGGCTCCACAATGAATACTCGGTTTGCAGGGCCGCGATCGGATGGACCGCGTGAGCGCGGCGCAGCGTCTGGGGCGCTGCCTCGGACAGGCCAAGGTAGCGCACCTTGCCTTCGCGCACCAGATCGGCCATCGCTCCCACCGTATCCTCGATCGGCGTATTTGGGTCGACCCGGTGCTGGTAGTAGAGGTCGATGACTTCTACACCCAGCCGCTTCAGGCTTGCTTCGCAGGACAGCCGGACATAGTCGGGCCGTCCATTTACGCCGAGGAATCCGCCGTCGGGCGAGCGCATATTGCCGAATTTGGTTGCGAGTATCACCCTGTCGCGCCTGTCTTGTATCGCGCGGCCGACAAGTTCCTCGTTGCGCCCGACGCCATACATGTCGGCGGTATCGAGGAAATTTACCCCCAGTTCCAGTGCCCGGTGTATCGTCGCGATTGCACCCGCATCATTTTGGCCGCCGTAAAATTCCGACATGCCCATGCACCCGAGTCCCAATGCCGAGACCTTCAGGCCGGAACGGCCCAGTTCACGCTGTTGCATCATATCCTCCGTTTCCAAAAGTGAAATTGAAAATCCCGTCCCCCCCGGCGTGCAGGCACGCCGGGTTAATTCAGGGATAGTCCTGTCGCGTGGGGCGAACCATGATGTCGCTGATGTGAACGTGGGGCGGCTGGGACACGATGTAGTGAATTGCGTTCGCCACATCCTCTCCGTGCAGCAGGGGGCCGAATCTGTCGGTGAAATTCTGCACCATGTCGTCACCGTAGCCCGCAACTTCCTGAAACCCGCTGACTACTATGCCGGGCTCAACCAGCGACACACGTATCCCTTTGGGCCCCACTTCGCGGCGCAGTCCTTCGGCCAGCGCATGCACGGCGAATTTTGTGGCACCGTACACCGCGCTGAACGGGGATATGTGCCTCCCCACGACTGAACCGATGATCACGATATCCGCGGCGCGTTTGGGGTAGCCGGACTGCTGTTGATCCAGCATTTTCCGGGCGGAAGATTGCAGCAGGGCCAGGGCTCCGGTTACGTTGATTCTGAGCATCTCCTCAAATTCGGACAAGTCGGCATCCTTCACCGAGCCACCCAAACCCCGCCCGGCGTTCGCTATCACGATATCGACCGGCTTGCCGAAATGCCCGATTGCCGCGGCAAAGAGTTGCTCAAGCACGGCGGCATCAGATGCATCACCGGTGACGCCGGTAAATGCCGTTCCCAATTCCTGTTCGAGTGCGCGAAGTTTTGCCGCGTTGCGGCCGTTGCCGACCACACCGTAGCCACTGGCAATAAATTTTCTTGTTGCCGCTTCCCCGATGCCGGAAGTGGCACCGGTAACGATTGCGATACGCGAATACTGTTCAGACATGATAGCTCTCCCATTGGTCATGCGACTCTCCTTTGCAATCCCGGTCGTTGCGTAGCCATGCAAAAGCCCGGTGCGCAATCAGCCCTTCATCCGGTCGCGGGTTATGCAAATTCCTCCACCAGTTTCGGATAATCGGTATAGCCGGCCCGCGGATCATCAAGGCCGTATCCGTAGAAGGTTTCGGAGTGAAATGGATTGAGCGGCGCATTCAGTTGCAGACGGCGCGGCAGATCCGGATTCGAAATGAAATCCTTGCCAAAGGAGACCGCGTCGGCCTCGCCCGCCGCGACCACCGCCGGGCCGTGTCGGGATTGAAACCTTCGTTTGCAATGAGCACGCCCTTGAAACGTTTCTTCAGTTCCGGACCGATGCGATTTTCCCCCAGTGACTCGCGGGTAAAAATGAAGGCGATACCGCGCTTGTCCAGCTGTTCTGCCACATATCCGAATGTGGACAGGGGATTCGAATCGCCCATGGTATGGGCATCACCCCTGGGAGCCAGGTGCATTCCGACCCGGCCCGCGCCCCAAACGGAAATCGCGGCATCCGTCACTTCCAGCATCAGCCGCGCACGATTTTCGATGGGACCGCCGTAGGCATCGTTACGCTTGTTGGTGCTGTCCTGCAGGAACTGGTCCAGCAGGTAGCCATTGGCCCCGTGAATTTCGACGCCGTCGAATCCTGCCTGTTTGGCGTTTTCGGCACCCCGGCGGTAGGCCTCGACTATGCCCGTAATTTCGGAAATTTCCAGGGCGCGTGGTGTGACGTATTCACGCTGGGGACGCAGCAGGCTGACATGGCCCCGGGGAGCGATGGCACTCGGCGCGACAGGCAGTTCTCCGTCGAGAAAGTCCGGATGCGATACGCGGCCCACATGCCAAAGCTGCAGGAACATGCGTCCTCCGGCGGCGTGAACGGCACTCGTAATCAGCTTCCAGCCCTGTATCTGCTGATCTGACCAGATTCCGGGAGTATCGGGATAACCGACTCCCTGGGGAGAAACGGAAGTTGCCTCGCTCAGGATCAGCCCGGCTCCGGCACGTTGGGCATAGTACTCGGCCATCAATGCATTGGGCACGCGGCCAGCGCTGGCGCGGCATCTGGTAAGGGGGGCCATCACGATGCGGTTGGGAAGATTCAGGTCTCCGACCCGGATGGATTTAAACAGGGTATTCAAATTTTTTCTCCTTAATTGTTGCGGGTTTTTAAAGATCACTCTTGATGCGATCAAGAAATTTGCCGATCAAGGCTTCATTGCGGGAATAGAAAATCCACTGTCCGACTTTCCGGGGTATCACCAGTCCTGCACGCTGCAAAGTGGCCAGGTGGGCCGAGATGGTCGATTGGGATAAGTTCGCTTTTTCGTAAATCTTGCCCGCGCAGACCCAGAGTTCAAATGAGTGCACCTGGGTGGGGAAGGACTTCTGCGGGTTTTTCAGCCATCCGAGCATTTCCCTCCGGACCGGATGGGCCAATGCCTTGATGATTTCGTCAATGTCGGGAGCGGGTTGTTTTGCCATGGAATGCAGCCGGGTTCTCAGCCGGTCAATTGCAATTTATATTTCGATAATGGACGAATTATATATCGAATAAACTAGAAATACAAATGTCCGCTGCCGGCCGCAAATCCTGCCTGTAATTTTTGCCCTGCTTCCCGCAGAAAAATTGGCGGCGGCCGGGACGGCGACCGCGCTTCCGGAAATGGTTTATGAAAACCCCGCATCCAACCCGTCCCGATAAAGCCCCTATGATTTCTCTGCAGCCATTGGGGAGCCGCCCAAAGCAACAAATAGCCGCACACAATCCTGGTAGCGCTGATGCTGCGCGCGAATAATTTCCAGCTGTGTTTTTGACCATGCGCGCTGTGCATCCTGTACCTGCAGCAGCCCGGCAGCCCCCGCCAGATAACTGGTGCGCGCCATGTCCAGCGTGGCGGCCGCCGCGTTTACCGCGTTATTCATGATTGCAACTGCATCATCGTCATGGGCCAGTGAGGTCAGCGCGTCGGCCACCTGCACAAATGCCACCAGGATGGTTTGCCGGTATTGGGCCAGTGATGACTGATAAGCGTGCTCTGCCCCGCGTTTTTCAGCGGAGAGCTGGCCTCCATTAAAGATGGGGGCCGTCACTCCGGCCGCAAGCGACCATGCGCTGGCTGCACTGCTGAAGATGCCGGCCGGCGTCAACGC
The DNA here is from genome assembly GCA_027311105.1 of Gallionella sp. Classification (GTDB taxonomy): domain Bacteria; phylum Pseudomonadota; class Gammaproteobacteria; order Burkholderiales; family Gallionellaceae; genus Gallionella. The sequence goes on along the minus strand of DAICZN010000096.1, from coordinate 8,383 downwards.
TTCCTGCATCATGTTTGCGGTCAGCGTGATCTGCGGGTAGAGATTGGCCGTGGCCACGCCAATCGCGGCGCTCGCCGCATGCAGGTTGGCTTCCGCCGCGAGGATGTCCGGCCGCCTTTTTACCAGTTCGGAGGGCAGGCTCACCGGCAGTTGCTGCGGCAGCGTGAAACTATAAAAATCCAGGCTGGGTGCCGTCCAGTCGGCGGGAGCCTTGCCGACCAGGATCGAGAGTGCGTGGCGGCCGACGCTCAAGCGCTGTTCCAGGGGTGGCAGCATGAACTGGTCGGCAAACAGCTGGCTTTGCGCGCTGGCGATATCCACCTTAGTGGCCGCGCCGGCGGCATATGATTCCTGAACCAGTGCCAGTGTCTTCCGGTCCTCGGCTATGATCTGCCGGGCCGCGGTGATTTCCGCACCTGCCGCGGCCGCTTCCAGTGCCGCGGTGATGGTATTGCCGGTGAGCGTGATGTAGGTCGCGGCTGTCTGATGGGCCTGGTAATTTGCCAAAGCCTGTTGCCGCTCGACAGCGCGTTTCCCGCCGCCAAAAAAATCCGGCGTCCAGCTTACCGAGGGGCCAATCTCATAATAGCTGAATGGCGGTATGCTGAAATTGCTGGGTCCGAACAATGCCACGCCATATGCCTGGCGTCCTGCCGCGCCGCCCAGCGCGGCCTGGGGTAACATGCTTCCCCTTTCCGCTTTCACGGCTTCCTCGGCCTGTGCAAGGGTCTCCTTCGCAGAGACCAGGTCGTAGTTGTTTTCCACGGCTTGCCGGATAAGGTCATTCAATGGTGCCGACGCAAACACTGTCCACCATTCGGGCTCTATCTGTTTGCCCAGTGCGATGCGCTGTTGCATGGGTACCGCATCATCTTTTGAGGTGTAGGATTCCGGTTCTGGAGAGGCCGGAGTTTTGAAATCCGGGCCGGAGCTGCAGGCGCAAAGCAACAGGGTCGCCAGCAGCAGGTTCTGTCTGTTTGTCTTCATTCCATCACCGCAATTTCTTTTTTGCCGGGAGCATGAGCCGGCGGGCGCAGCAGCAACAGCGGGATCACTGCTATTGTCAGCACCATCATCAGTTTGTAGTCGTTGACATAGGCAATCATCGCCGCCTGGTTGGTGATCATGCGGTCCAGTGCGGCGAGTCCGGGAAGGCTGTGGGGATCGATATGGCCGGATAGATAGGCCGGGTTGTTGAGGTTGTATGGCGTGATATGTTCGGCCAGGGACGCGTGCATGATTTGCGTGTTCCGGGTCAGCAGCGTCACGACGACCGAAATGCCGATCGCGCTGCCAAGATTGCGCAGCAGGTTGAAGAATGCGGTTCCCTCATTGCGCAGCGCCGCCGGCAGCGTGCCGAATGCAACAGTGGAAAGCGGCACATACACCAGGCCGATGCCAAATCCCTGGATGACACCGGAGATGACTATGAGGTTCTCGTTCATCAGCAGGTCAAAATTCGTCATTTGCCACAGCGAAAACGCGGTGAGCCCCAAACCCGCAGCCATGATGGTCCGCGCATCGAATTTGCCGATCAGCTTGCCGACCACCATCATGCCTATCATCGTTCCGGCGCCACGGGGTGCTGTAACCAGCCCGCTGATAATCACCGGGTAACCCATTTCGTTCTGCAGCATCGGTGGAATGAGAGCCAGTGTCGCAAACAGCACGACCCCGAGCAGGAAGATGAAGATGTTGGACATAACGAAATTGCGGTCGGCAAACAACGCCGGGCTCAGGAAGGGATGAGGGCGGGTGAACGAATGGACCAGAAAATAATACAAGGCAACGACCGACACCATGGCTTCCGCGATGATCTCGCCGGAATTGAACCAGTCGTTGAGTTCTCCGCGGTCCAGGAACAGTTGCAGTGCGCCCACGCACAGGCTTAACGTGGCGAAGCCGAAAAAATCGAACTTGTTGAACAGTTTTCTCGTTTCAGGCATCGAGGCCGAGAGTCCCAGGAATGCGATGATCCCGATCGGCACATTGATAAAGAATACCCAGCGCCAGCTGTAATCTTCGGTAAGCCACCCGCCCAGCACCGGCCCCAGCACCGGCCCCAGCGTGACCCCGACGCCCCAGATGGCCATCGCCTTGCCATGATTCTGCGGCGGGTTGATATCGAACAGCACCGCCTGCGACAACGGCACCAGCGCGGCCCCGGAGATTCCCTGCAACAGGCGGAACAGCACGATCTCCGGCAGGGTCGCGGCAAGCCCGCACAACGCGGAGGTCAGGGTGAATCCCACGATGGAAATCAAAAAAACCTTCTTGCGTCCGAATCGCCCGGCCAGCCATCCGGTCAGCGGAATCATGATGGCTGCCGCGATGATGTATGAGGTCAGCACCCAGCCCATCTGGTCCTGGGTTGCGGAAAGCGTTCCCTGCATCTGCGGCAGCGCGACGTTGGCGATCGTCGAGTCCAGCGATTGCATGATGGTTGCCGCCATGATCGAGAACGTGATCAACGGACGGTTTAACTTCGATCCGGAGTCGTCGGAATGCGGCGGATGAGGTGTAGCGGCGCCTTCACCGGCTTCTTCGATGACTCCTTCAAGCGGGGATGGCTGTGCAGTATCGCCGGTCATTACCAGAAATCTTTCAGGCGGCTGTGATGCGTGTCGACTTTCACGACGGCGCTCAAGCCGGAATGCAAAGGTTGTTTGGGGTCGGGATCATCGATATGGATACGTACCGGCAGCCGTTGCACAACCTTGACCCAGTTGCCGGTGGCATTCTCCGGGGGAAGCAGGGAGAAGCTGGATCCGGTGCCGGAACTCAAACTTTCCACGCTGCCGTGGAATGTGCTTCCAGGATAGGCATCGACTTCGATCGTGGCCTGCTGGCCGGGACGCATGTGGGTAAGTTCGGTTTCCTTGAAGTTTGCCTGAACCCAGACATTCTTGTCGGATGTCAGCGAAAATACCGGCACGGCGGCATTGACGTAGTTGCCGCTCTGGAATTGGTCGACCTTGGAAACGATGCCGTCCATCGGCGCCTTGATCAAGGTGTAGGTCAGATTCAATTGCGCCCGCTCCAGCATCGCCCGGGCTTGTTGAACGGCTGGATGATCATCAATGTCCAGCGCGGGGTCGTCGCTCAACAGGGTGCGCACGTTGCTCTTCACCTGTTTTGCGGCGATCAGCCTCTGTTCGGCATCCGAAAGCGCGTGCTGCGCCTGGTCCAGCTGCGCCTGTGATGTGATCCCCTTGGCGGCCAGATTCTTCTGGCGCTCAAATTCACGGGTTTGATAAAGCACGGTCGCTTCCGCCGCGCGCGCATCGGCCTGGCGCTGCAGATAGGTCGCTTTCAGCGCGCCTATCTGCAATCTGGCATCGGCCAGTTTGGCCTTTGCATCTTCGATCGCGATCAGGTAGTCGCGGTCATCAAGCTGGAAAAGCGGGTCGCCCTGGTGAACCTGCTGGTTTTCCCTGACGAAGATCTTCGTGACGCGGCCCGCGATGTTGGTGCTGATGTCGACGCGGGCAGCCTGGACATAGGCATCGTCAGTTGAAACGATGCGGCCCCCGGTAAAGTAGAAGACCACGGCGACGCTGATAAACACGATTGCCCCGCCGACAAACAGGTATCGGCGAACCCGGTTCTTGTTGATGCTGGGATTTGTCATTTGCCATTTCGCGCCATGGTTGATTTCAGCGCGGGATTGTAGTGGACATAAATTGCGTTGATAATACCTAATAATGTATATACATTATGTTGCAGGATAGAATAATAGCCGGCTTGCTCTGCAAGCGTCGCAAGCAGCGATGCCGTTTGGTCTGTCCGGCAGGGACCGATCCGGGAGGGGGTTGCAGGATGGCAATGAATAATGCGCGGCGCTGAATTCGCCGAATTACGCGCCTTTATGGAGGTGGTCGAGCAGGGCAACTTTTCCCGGGCGGCGATCCATCTCGGCATGGCTGCTTCGACGCTGAGCCAGACGATACGCACGCTGGAACAGCGGCTGGGGGTGAGTTTGCTGCATCGCACCACGCGCAGCGTATCCCTTACCGAGGCTGGGGAACACCTGCTTGCGCGGATCCGCCCCGCGTTCGAGGAACTGCATGGCGCGGTCGAGTCGATCAACGATTTTCGCGATGCACCTATGGGCATTTTGCGGCTGAGCGTTTCGTCGATACCTGCACAGATGATACTTGCGCCGATGCTGAAGGGTTTTCTGGCGGCATATCCGGCGATCGAACTGGACATCCATGTCGACAATTCCAACACCGATATCGTCAAGGGGCGGTTTGACGCGGGTATACGCTACGGCAGGCTGATCGCCCAGGACATGGTGATGGTCAAGGCCAGTGCCCCGTCGCGGATCATCGCCGTGGCATCCCCGGAATATCTGGCTGCACATGCCATGCCCAGGACCCCGCAGGATCTGCAAAGCCACACCTGTATCCGGTTCAGGCGGGGCAACCAGCAGATCGTGACCTGGGAATTCGAGAAGAACAAGAAAAAGATCGAGGTCGGCGTAAGCGGCCCGCTGATTGTCAACGATGTCGACCTGATGGTCAAGGCAGCGCGCGACGGGATAGGCATCGGTTACATGGCGGAGGCATATATGAAGCAGGATATTGCCGAAGGTCGGCTGGTCCCGATGTTGATCGACTGGTCTCCAACATACCACAGCTGGTATCTGTATTATGCGAGCCGCCAGCATCTGCCTGCGCCGCTCAAGACGTTCATTCAATTTCTGCACGACCATATGCACAAAAATTAATCCGGCCAGTCATGCCATTGGAATTCCCGGCCTGACCCGTGATGCTGTGCGGGAAGCTTGCAAGCGGCGCTCTCCCGTGTTTGCGCCGTGCATTTGCCTCCGGGGCTACCAGGCGACTTGCACGCCCGGCGTCAAATATCCCATTCCCATGGCAGTATCAGGTCGCCATTGCCAGTGCGTTTGCACAGCTTGTTCTGCTCAAGGGATATGACAGTATGGTCGCCGATGGCTGCGCCGGCACTGTTCAGCTTTTCAATGTCGGACCTTTGGACCACCAGGCCGGCTGCCGTTCTTGTTGCCAGCGGGAAAAGCTTGCGCCTAACCAGTGAAAGGCCTTCCTGGTAATTCTTCTTTCCCAGCAAGGCCTGCCCCTGTGCAATATCTTTGCGCACATGTCCAACAATGCCGGGCTTTGATGCGTCTATCCTGTCCAGTTCGGCCCTCGCCCGCGCAAGTTTGGCCGATTGTTTTTCGGTGAGTGATTCACTTCCGAGCGCAGTCAAGTCCCCCTCTATTTTCATAAGGGCTTCAATTTCTTTTGTCAAATTCACTCCCATTTCAACCCCTCCCAAAATCTATCATTGAGCCTCCGGACTTTTCCATTATGCCGATGCATGCGGATCGCCCCTGATTGGACTTCATCCGGTCTTCCGGAATGCCGGTTTAAAACCCGGCATGAACACATGCTGTCATTGTACCCATGGACAGGCATCGGCCTGCGGCGTTTTTTCAGACAGCCAATATTCTAAAAAAAGTTTCATGGTGCTGGATTATCACGCGGGAACAAGCTTGAAATCCAATGCCTGCAATGAAAATTGCCGGTTCGGGTGTCCGGCATTCACGTCATTTTCGGGCAGTTGTTCAATCTCTCCGTCGTGGTATCGAACTCCTATTGCGTACTCATGTCGGAGTCTCCGCCCATTGCGAAGTACCGGCGAACTATTGCATTGGCGTTCCCGTTGTTGCGCCGCTCCCATGACTGGAGACCAACATAACATTAATTTAATTCTTGCTGAATTAATGATGGATATAGAATCAGTCGCACTTTTAAAACGAGGTTCAGCTTAATGATTTCACCATACCTTTAGTTGCAAAATTACCAGCCTCTGTTTCCGGGAAAACCCGTAATTCATATGCCTTTCGCTGACGCCGGAGGAGTCATCAGGCCATCACGGAACGTCGATTAATTCTGTTTAATTTTAACCGGACACCCGAGTTGGGTAGTCCGAACAAGGGCCTTCCCGCGGTGTTAATGCCGTGGTCTTCGGAGATAAAAATGAATCTTATAAAACATGTCAGTATTTTTGATACCACTTTGCGTGACGGCGAACAGGCGCCAGGCTATTCGCTGACAACCGAGCAGAAGGTTGGAATTGCGGAAGCATCCGAAAGGCTGGGCGTGAATACCATAGAAACGGGATTTCCCGCTTCATCTCCGAAAGATTTCGAGGCCACGCGAGAAATCTGTCAAGTTTTGAATCGTGCCGTGCCGTGCGGTTTCGCCAGAACGGTTGTTGCGGACATTGATGCATGCGCCCGTTCGATGGCCGCGGTTGCCCATCCCAGGATACAGCTGGCATCGGTGGGGTCGGACATCCATATCAAATACAAGCGCGGCATAACACGCCAACAGGTCATGCAGGAAACGGTGGAGGCGATTGATCACGCCAAGCGCGTTGGCTTCAAGGATATCTCGCTATTGCTGGAAGACGCGACCCGCAGCGATTTTTCATTTATGGAGCAGCTGATCGGTGCGGGAATAGAGCACGGCATCTCGTCAATTGTCGTGCCCGATACCGTCGGATATTGTTTGCCCGGCGAATACTATGCGCTGGTGAAGAACTTGAGAGACTTTATCGGTGAGGACATTCGAATTTCCGCACATTGCCACAATGATATGGGGCTGGCAGTGGCAAACAGTATTGCGGGTATCGAAGCGGGGGCCGATGAGGTTCAGGTGACATTGTGCGGTATTGGCGAGAGGGCGGGGAATGCAAGCATGGAAGAAGTGGTCGCGATTCTTTGTCACAAGGGAGAGCATCTGCATCGCACCCATGACATCGTGCAGCACCGTTTGTATGAAACCTGTGCCCTGGTTGCGGGTTATCTCAATCTCAATATTCCTTTGCACAAGCCCATTATCGGGCGTAATGCTTTTTCGACCGAAGCCGGGATGCATCAACAGGGGATCATGAAGTATCGCTTCACTTATGAGTTCATGCGTGCGGCGGATTTTGGTGCGGAATCCAGGATGATCATAGGCCGCCATAGCGGCCGCAATATCTTGCGGCAACGATTGGCCGGCGCGGGCATCAAGGAAATTGATTTCACGGTGCTTGATCGCGTATATACCGCGATCATGAGCGATGAAAATGCGGAGAAATACAACGACCCAAAGCTTTTGATGGAGCAATATAAATTGCTGGACTCTATGGGAGGCCCGGCGGTCGCTGATCATGTTGAGACCGCTTCGAATTGAGCCTTGAACCCAGAACGTTAATAGATTGAGTCCGTAAATTGCCATCAACTATTGAAGGAACAATAACTGCCCCTGTAGCCGGGACGATTCGGGTTAACGACAGTGTTCAGTTGTCCGTCAGGGTAAAAAAGCACACTATCTTTGGTGCGGCCCTGGTTTTTACCGCCGCAGTCGGGTTTTCGGCCAAAGGAGTGCTGGTAAAAATTGCCTACAGTCTCGGAGTCGATCCGGTCACGCTGCTCGGGCTGCGCATGGCATTTTCCCTGCCATTTTTTGTGTTTGTATTGGTATGGTTCCGGGGCGACGGAATGGGCTGGACGGAATTGCTCGCCGCAAGCGGCCTGGGTTTCCTGGGCTACTACGTTGGAAGCTTCCTGGATCTGCTCGGCTTGCAGTACATCTCCGCGGGGCTTGAGCGGATGATCCTTTTTCTTTACCCCACGATAGTGGTGCTATTGTCCGCACTCATATACCGTAAAGCCGTCGGGAAAAAGCAGCTACTCGCGTTGTTCCTGAGTTACGGGGGAATCTATCTTGCGTTTATGCATGATGCGTCGTTCAATGACAAGAATATTCTTCTGGGGGGGCTGTTGGTTCTGGGGAATGGGCTTTCATTTGCCTGTTATCTGCTCGGCGGCGGGGTTGTCATTTCGAAGATCGGAGCGACGCGTTTTACTGCCGTTGCAATGACTTCAGCCTGTATCGCAAGCGTGATTCAGTTTGCATTATTGCGCCCATTGGCTGTGCTGGCCATGCCGTTGAAAGTATATGGGGTGACTTTGGCTATGGCGATATTTTCTACGGTTCTCCCCGCTTTTCTCCTGTCGGAGGGTATACGGCGAATCGGCCCCGAGAGAGCTGCGTTGGTCGGCGCTGCCGGGCCGGTAATAACGATTATCCTTGCCTATTATTTATTGGGCGAGCCCGTGTCATTATTGCAGATCGCAGGTTCGATCCTGGTTCTTTCCGGTGTGTTGCTTATCAGTCTGGAGAAGTGATTTTGTTACTGCTATTTTATTGGGTGCATGGCATCAAGCCGGAATTTTCCGGTTGACCTGCTCGGGCAGAAGTTTTTTTAACAGTGAGGATTAAATGAAAAAATTGATATTGATGGGCGCGTTGTTGCTTGCGTTAGCCGGTTGCGTGGGCATGCCCATGGGCGGCGGGTATGG
>DAICZN010000078.1 GCA_027311105.1 Gallionella sp. | reverse complement strand
AGGAAGCCAACGCAGTATCGCCGATGAAATGAAGTCAGGCAAAGAATATCCAGAATGCCTTGTTGCGCTGGCGCCAATACACCACTGTGTCGGCCAGAATATCCTGGGCGATCTCCCTGTCGTTGGCGGAAAGGCCAAGGGTGTCGCTGGTATTGCGCAGCAGCAGCACATATCCTTTCGCCTGATGCCACGACAGGTCGCACAGCGCATCCGCTAGCGCATCCCAGTTCGCGCCGAATTCAGGCGGGAAGCCGGCCGCGGCAGCCAGGGCATTGAGCAGATTCTGTTTGCCCTTGACGCTCTTGAGATCGGTATCGAACAGCGCAAAACCGGCTGCATCAGCGGCGCTGCGCAAGGTTTCGATACTGCATCCCAGCGTATAGCTACCCGCCGCTTCCTGGTCGCCCAGTTGTTGTGCCAAAGCATCCATGGCTACTCCTGAATTCGTTTGAAGATTTTGTAATGGTCGGCAGTGTAATAATATTCGCCGGGTTCGCCGCTGATGATGCGGCGTGCACCGCGATTGCGCGCTCCCGGCGTTTTCACTGTGTATTCGTGATAGTAGCCGCGCGGGCGTTTCGGCAAGGCCCGCTCGTAGTTGCCGAACACCACGCCATCGCGCGGGTAGGCAAACGGCCCGCCATCCTTGATGGCGCGCAGCGTGTCCCGCGCCTGCGGCGGCAATTCGGCAACGCTGATGATCGCCAGCCCGGCATGCGCACTTTGCGCCGCGTGGTGCGTATGCGCCTGCGCACCCGCAGGCAACCACAGCATCGCTGCCAGCACCATCAACATTACACGCAGCATACGCGGCACGCTTATTCCTTGGTGACTTCAGCGGTGGTTGTCACTTGCTGGCGCAGGCGGATATGCAAGTCGCGCAACTGTCTTTCATCCACCGCACTGGGTGCCTGGGTCAGCAGGCACTGCGCGCGCTGCGTCTTGGGGAAGGCGATCACGTCGCGGATGGATTCCGAACCGGTCATCATCGTGACGATGCGATCCAGGCCGAACGCCAGTCCGCCGTGCGGTGGCGCGCCGTATTGCAGCGCGTCGAGCAGGAAGCCGAACTTGAACTGGGCTTCTTCCGCGCCGATGTTGAGCGCGCGGAACACCTGGCTTTGCACTTCTTCCTTATGGATACGCACCGAGCCGCCGCCGATCTCGGAACCGTTCAACGCAAGGTCGTAAGCCTTGGCCAGACAACGCCCGGGATCGCTTTCCAGAAGTGCAAGATGTTCGTCCTTGGGCGCGGTGAACGGGTGATGGCAGGCGTTCCAGCGCTGACCTTCCTCGTCGTATTCGAACATCGGGAAGTCCACCACCCACAGCGGCTCCCATGCCTTGCCGTTGGTGTAACCTTTTTCATGGCCGATCTTGCTGCGCAATGCGCCGAGTGCGTCGTTGACGATCTTTTCCTTGTCCGCACCGAAGAAAATGATGTCGCCGTTCTGCGCGCCGGTGCGGGCTATGATGGTCTTCAGTGCGGCCTCGTGCAGGTTCTTCACGATGGGCGACTGCAAACCGGTTTCGTTGAGCTGCGTGATGTCGTTGACCTTGATGTAGGCCAGCCCCTTCGCGCCATAGATGCCGACAAATCTGGTGTACTCGTCGATCTCGCCGCGCGAGAATGCGCCTCCACCCGGCACACGTAATGCGGCGACGCGGCCGGTTTCAGAATTGGCCACACCGGCAAATACCTTGAACGCGACATCCTTCACCGCGTCTGTCACTTCGGTCAGCTCCAGCGTCACGCGCAGGTCCGGCTTGTCCGAACCGTAGCGCGCCATCGCCTCCGCATAGGTCATGCGCGGGAACGGGTTGGGCAGTTCCTCATTCAGCGCTTCCTTGAACACGGTGCGTATCATTTCTTCCATCAGCGCGGTGATTTGATCTTCATTCAGGAACGAAGTCTCGATATCCACCTGGGTGAATTCCGGCTGGCGGTCGGCGCGCAGGTCCTCGTCGCGAAAGCACTTGGTGATCTGGTAATAACGGTCGAAACCCGCCACCATCAGCAACTGCTTGAACAGCTGCGGCGACTGCGGCAGCGCGAAGAACTCGCCCGGATGCACGCGCGACGGCACCAGGTAGTCGCGCGCGCCTTCCGGCGTGGATTTGGTCAGCATCGGCGTTTCGATGTCGATGAAGCCGCGGCTGTCGAGAAAGCGGCGGAACGCCATCGCCACCTTGTAGCGCAGCATCAGGTTCTTCTGCATCTGCGGGCGGCGCAGGTCGATCACGCGATGGGTCAGCCGCACCGTCTCGGACAGGTTCTCGTCGTCCAGCTGGAATGGCGGGGTCAGCGCGGTGTTCAGCACCTCGATCTCGTGGCACAGGATCTCGATCTCGCCGCTGGTGATATTGGCATTGGTCGTGCCCGCCGGACGGCGGCGCACCTTGCCGGTGATGCGCAGCACGAACTCGTTGCGCACCGATTCGGCGATCCTGAACATGTCCGGGCGGTCGGGGTCGCAGACGATCTGCGCCAGCCCCTCGCGGTCGCGCAGGTCGATGAAGATCACCCCGCCATGGTCGCGGCGGCGATGCGCCCAGCCGCACAGGCTGACGGTTTGATCGAGTTGGTCGGTGTTAAGCAGTCCGCAATAATGAGTTCGCATGGTTCAGGTTGGCAGGAAATTATTTAGTTTGATTCGGGGTTGGGTGTATGGACGCGATGCTTTCCGGTTTCGGAATCCGCCGCCACGCCCATCGAGACGATGGAGCGCAGGGCCACGTCCACAGTCATATCCAGCGCTATGGTGTCGGCCTTGCGCACGAAGAAATAAAAGCCGTTCACCGGACTGGGTGTGGTGGGAATAAATACCGCCACGTATTCCTCGTCAAACAGGTTTATCACTTCGCCGGGCAAACTGGTCTGGAACGCCAGCGACCACGCCTGGGGATGGGGGTATCGCACCAGCAGAACCTTGCGAAAGGAATTGCCGCTCCCGGACAACAAGGTATCGCTGACCTGCTTCACGCCCTTGTAGATGCTGCCCACGAAAGGAACGTGCAACATTGCCCTTTCCCATTGCGCCCACAAATACTGCCCGAACAAGTTGCGCATCAGCAAGCCGGTCAGCCCCACCACGAACAGCGTCAGGATGATCCCCAGGCCGGGAATATGCATGCCCAGCACCCTGTCCGGCCGCCACTGCTCCGGAAGCAGCAGCAGGGTTTGATCCATGGCGCCTATCGTCAGGTTCAGCACCCACAGGGTGATACCCAGCGGAACCCAAACCAGCAAACCGGTAATGAAATATTTCTTCATGCCCTAAACAACACCCGTGGCCGCCGGGGCGGGTGCAGTCACTGCAACCGCGTCAGGCTTGGTTTCGTGCTTGATTTCCGGCTTCCCGGCATCCGCTTTGGCATTCTCTTTCTTGGGGCCGCCCTTGAAATCGGTAACGTAATAGCCATTGCCCTTCAACTGGAAACTGGCGGCGGTCAATTGCTTTGAGAAGGTGTCTTTTCCGCATTCGGGGCAGGTAAGGAGCGGCGCGTCGCTCATTTTCTGCATCACATCCTTCTGGCAGGCGCAACTACTGCAACGATAAGCATAAATAGGCATCGCAACTTCCTATCGGGTAATTTACAAAGGCGGGCATTATACCCGAGCGCGCCGTATCAGGACATTCGGCTTGGTGGCAATCCGGGGAGGCACAAAAAAAGCCGACTGATGTCGGCTTTATTGAAAACCAAAACTGTCTTACTTGTCCAAGGCCAATATAAAATCGACCAATTCCTTGATGTCGCCTTGTTTCTGGCCGGATGCGTCCATCGGGGGCATAGCCATGCTACCCCAGTTTCCCGAGCCGCCCTTGGATACTTTCGCGACCAGCCTTGCTTTTGCACCCGCGTCACCCTTGTATTTTTTGGAAACATCCATCCATGCGGGGCCAACCATTTTCCTGTCAATCGAGTGGCAGGCGCTGCAACCGTCTTTCTTGGCAAGCGCCGGCATGTCGGTCGCCATTGCGCTCCCGGCAACCATCAGTCCAGCCATTGCCGCACCCGCGATAATATATTTCATGTTTTGCTCCTTCATTTTAAGTTGTTTAAAAACCGGTAAATCTGCGAGCGATTGTAATCACCGCCTACGGTTCACGCAACCGATAGTGGCCTGCCCGGCAAAGCTTGAGTAATTTCATCCGGCATTTTGTCTGTCTTCGGGAACATATGAGGTCCGGAATTAACGTTGTTTCCTTGTGCAGATATGGGGCCTGAGGCGGGAAATTGCCAAATTCTCGCGTATCCGTTTTTTCAGGCTACCGAAAAAGTGCATCGCGGGTATAATGCGCGCCACCCTTCGCCCAACCAATCAGCGCAGCGGTTTCTGTGTCACTCCCGATCTCTTCGATCATTAATTCGTCTGGCCCGATTGGTGCAGCTCTTGTGGGCAGCGGGCCGTCACAGGAGCAATGCCTTGTCAACCAATGATATTACTTTTGCCAGCTTGAATCTGGCACAACCCCTGATGCGCGCGATTTCAGACGCGGGCTACACCACACCCACCCCGGTTCAGGCACAGGCGATACCGCTGGTGCTGGCAGGCGGCGATTTGCTGGCGGGCGCACAGACAGGCACTGGAAAAACTGCCGGCTTCACGCTTCCGATCCTGCATCTGCTCACCGCAAAACCTGTTGCCAACCTGCGCCCCGGCCGGCCGCGCTGCCTGATTCTGGTCCCGACGCGCGAACTCGCCGCCCAAGTGGAAGAATCCGTGCAAACTTATGGCAAATATCTTGCGCTGAAATCCATGGTGATGTTCGGCGGCGTGAATATCAATCCGCAAATGAAGGCCCTGCGCGGGCAAGTGGACATCCTTGTCGCCACGCCCGGGCGGCTGCTCGACCATGTGGGGCAAAAAACCCTGGATCTGTCGGGCATCGAAATCCTGGTGCTGGATGAAGCCGACCGCATGCTGGACATGGGTTTCATCCGCGACATCAAGAAGATCCTCGCGCTGTTGCCCAAGCAGCGCCAGAACCTGCTGTTCTCGGCGACCTTTTCCGACGAGATCAAAACCCTTTCTGACGGCCTGCTGCACAATCCCGGTTATGTCGAAGTGGCGCGCCGCAACTCCACGGTGGAATTGATCACACAAAGCGTCCATCTGATACCGCAAAAGCTGAAGAGCCATTTGCTGTCGCATCTGATCAAGCATCACGACTGGAAGCAGGTGCTGGTATTCACCCGCACCAAACACGGCGCGAACCGGCTGACCGAAAAATTGATCGCGGACGGCATACCCGCAGCAGCAATACACGGCAACAAAAGCCAGCCGGCACGCACCAAGGCCCTGGCGCAATTCAAGGACGGCTCATTGCCGGTGCTGGTCGCCACCGACATCGCCGCGCGCGGACTGGACATCGACCAGTTGCCGCATGTGGTCAATTTCGAATTGCCGAATGTGCCGGAAGATTACGTGCACCGCATCGGCCGAACCGGTCGCGCGGGCAGCAGCGGCGCGGCAATCTCGCTGGTGGACAAGGAGGAGTTGCCGTTCCTCAGGGACATCGAGCGGTTGATCAAACGTGAGATCCCTGTAGTTGCGATAGACGGTTTTGTGCCGCCCGCCAACCTTCCCGCTGAAGCCCCGCGCCCACCCCGCCAGCCAAACGGGCCAAGACGCAATAACGGGCCGCGTGCCGCAAAAACCGGCAAGCCCCATCAGCCGCCGCGCGAGGGCCAGACGCGGCATGACGGCCAGGGTCAAAAGCAAAAGCCGCGCAATCCGCAGCAGCGTGATCAGCAACCGCGCAACGGACAGCCTTCTGCCAAGCCGCGCCCGCCGCAGAAGACCGACGAACAGCATCTGTCCGAAGCGGCACGCCATCAAGCCATGCCACAACCCGCTTTGTTTTCACCCAAACCGGGCGTGCGCCGGGGTCGCTAGAACACTACATCTGTCGCCATTGTCCCGGCTCCAATCCTGCCAGCGTCCATTCGCCGATACCGTAACGTATCAGCCGCAATGTGGGCAGTCCAACTGCCGCGGTCATGCGCCGCACCTGGCGGTTTTTTCCTTCGCGGATGGTCAGTTCTATCCAGCCAGTCGGGATGTTTTTGCGCGACCTGATCGGCGGATTGCGCGGCCACAGGTTGGCCGGCTCGACTATCAGGCGCGCATCGGCGGGTCGTGTGGTGAAACCGGATAATTCCACGCCAACCCGTAGCCGTTCCAGGGCCAGTTCACCGGGAACACCCTCCACCTGCACCCAGTAAGTCTTGGGCAATTTATGTTCTGGGTCAGTGATGCGGTGTTGCACCTGGCCGTCGTCGGTCATCACCAGCAGGCCCTCGCTATCCGTGTCCAACCGCCCGGCGGGATAAAAATCCGGAAGAGGGATATAATCAGCCAGCGTCGGATGCATGCCATCGCGGCTGAACTGGCAGATCACGCCAAACGGTTTGTTGAAAAGCAGAATGCTCCCCATCGGAATTCCTGTTTATATTTGAAACGATATTTTACCGCTTCCACTTCCCTGAGCGCCAAACCATGCGTGCTGATTGTTTCCCGGAACCACAATCGAATAGCGGCTTCCTTCCGGCAAGTCTAGGTGAATCCCCGAATACCGGCGGTTCATTGACGAAAACCAACCAAAGAGAAATAACATGACAGGTCATAAAATTATTTACACGATGGTCGATGAAGCGCCGGCACTGGCCACTTATTCCCTGCTTCCCATCGTGCAGGCTTTCACCAGGGCTGCCGGCGTTGCCGTCGAAACGAGGGATATTTCCCTGGCGGGGCGCATCCTCGCGAATTTCCCGGAAAACCTGACCGCGAGCCAGAAGATCGCCGATGACCTGGCCGAACTGGGTGCGTTGACTCTCAAACCCGAGGCCAACATCATAAAACTGCCGAATATCAGCGCAACCCCCCCGCAACTGAAAGCGGCAATCAAGGAATTGCAGTCGCAGGGTTTCAACATCCCGGATTATCCTGAAGAACCCCGGAGCGATGCCGAGAAAGCGATCAAGGCCCGTTACGGCAGGATTCTCGGCAGCGCCGTCAACCCGGTACTGCGGGAAGGCAACTCGGATCGCCGCGCGGCACTTTCGGTCAAGCGGTTCGCACAAAAACATCCGCACAAGATGGGTGCATGGAGCGCCGACTCGAAGACCCACGTGGCACACATGAACGCCGGTGATTTCTATGGCAGCGAAAAATCCCTCACAGTTGACGCAGCCTGCACCGTGCGTATCGAGTTTGTAGCCCGCGATGGCAAAACGACCGTGCTCAAGGAGAAAACCCCGTTACAGGCGGGTGAAGTCATAGACGCCAGCGTGATGAGCCGCCGCGGCCTGCGTGCGTTCTACGAGGAACAGATGGAAGACGCAAAGAAGCAGGGCGTGCTGTTGTCATTGCACCTCAAGGCCACCATGATGAAGATTTCCGATCCGGTCATGTTCGGTCATGCCGTTACCGTTTATTTCAAGGATGTTTTCGAGAAGCACGCGGCGGTGATCAGTGAACTGGGTGTCAACGTCAACAACGGTCTCGGTGACCTCTACGCAAAGATCGCGAAACTGTCCGAAGCGAAGCGCGCCGAGATCGAAGCCGATATCCAGGCCACTTACAAGACCAGGCCGGAACTGGCGATGGTGAATTCGGACAAGGGCATCACCAACCTGCATGTGCCCAGCGATATCATCGTCGATGCTTCCATGCCCGCGATGATTCGCGATTCGGGAAAAATGTGGGGCACTGACGGCAAGTTGCACGACACCAAGGCGCTGATCCCAGACCGCTGCTACGCCCGCATTTATCAGGTTGTCATAGCAGATTGCAAAAAAAATGGTGCGTTTGATCCCAGGACCATGGGCAGCGTACCGAATGTCGGCCTGATGGCCCAGCAGGCCGAAGAATACGGTTCGCACGACAAGACCTTTCAACTGAATGACAACGGCACTGTCCGTGTCGTGGATGCTTCCGGCAAGACACTGCTGGAACAGAAAGTTGAGCAGGGCGATATCTTCCGCATGTGCCAGGCAAAAGATGCGCCTATCCGGGACTGGGTGAGGCTGGCCGTTGCGCGCGTGCGCGCCACCGGCGCGCCCGCTGTTTTCTGGCTGGACAAGAACCGGGCGCACGACGCGCAGATCATCCGGAAAGTGGAGCGTTACCTCAAGGATCACGATACAAACGGCATGGACATTCGCATCATGACGCCCGAAGATGCGATACAACTTTCGATCGAGCGCATCCGCGCGGGCAAGGATACCATCTCCGTGACCGGCAACGTCCTGCGCGACTATCTCACCGACCTGTTCCCGATCATGGAACTGGGCACCAGCGCAAAAATGCTGTCCATCGTTCCGTTGATGAATGGCGGAGGCCTGTTCGAAACAGGTGCGGGCGGCTCGGCTCCCAAGCATGTCCAGCAATTCCAGCAGGAGGGCTATTTGCGCTGGGATTCACTCGGAGAGTTTCTGGCTCTGGGTGCATCACTGGAACATCTGGGCCAGAAATTCAACAACGCAAAAGCCCGGGTATTGGCAGAAACACTTGATCAGGCCAACAGCAGAATTCTTGAAAACAACAAGTCCCCCGCCCGCAAGGTCGGCGAGATTGACAACCGGGGCAGCCATTTCTACCTTGCCCTTTATTGGTCGCAGGCATTGGCCGCACAGACCGCGGACAAGGAAATTCAGGCGCGTTTCACAACCCTGGCGAAGACACTGGCTGACAACGAGGCAAAGATCAACGCCGAGTTGATTGCGGCCCAGGGAGAACCGGTGGATATGGGAGGGTATTACCATCCCGACTTCAAGAAGACAGCCGAGGCCATGCGGCCCAGCGCAACCTTGAATGCAGCGCTGGCCTCCCTTGCCTGAAGAAGAGTGCCTGGCGATTTGCCGTTTCCGAGCGAACTGACCGCGCATCCCGCCTTCAGCGCCATCGGTAGCGTGGAATACAACGCATGTATTCGCTGCGGCTCACCCGCAAGCCTTATCCCAATGCGGCCAAATTCTTTACTTGCTTCTTCGTGAGCTTAGCCGAAGGGGAGAAGCAAATGTCCTGATTGGCCTCCTGCGAAACAATCATCCAGCACACATGACACGCCACCCCGGGCCAAATATTCCCAACTGCTCGGCCAGCAAAATACCGCGCGGTGCCGTTGCATGAACCCGGGTCCTTCCGGATATTTATCAATCCCTGACAATTCATATTTTTTTATTTTCTCGGGATGAATATGCAGCCTGTCCACATACGAGTGTGCTTTGCTTCTACTCCTTCACGTTCACCCCAAGTGCCGGGATGCCGCGACAGGTTTCAGGGCCTGAAACAGCCACTTGAAATCCGGGCAATGATTCCCATGTTGTGCGGCACGGGGATGTCCCGGATTTTTTAGCAGGAGGATGTAATGGCCAACATTTTGCGCTATAGACCGGCTGATGTGGCGTTTGACGATTTGTTCCACAGTTTTTTCATGCGTCCGGTGCGGCTCGAAGGACAACAGGAAACTCAAATCAAACTGGATGTGAGTGAGGACGACAAGGCCTACACGGTTCACGCCGAAATACCCGGCGTGAAAAAGGAAGATATTCATGTCACGATAGACGGCAACCAGGTTGCCATCAGCACAGAGGCAAGAAACGAGAAACTGGTGAAGGAAGGCGAGAAAATGCTTCTCAGTGAACGTTATTACGGCAAGGTTTCCCGCACTTTCGTGCTTGACCATGATGTGGACGATGCCGCGGCGCAGGCGAAATATAACGACGGGATACTGGAGTTGCACCTGCCCAAACGGATTGGCGCCAACTCAAAGAGCATCACCATCCAGTAATACCCGACCCAATCGGGCATCAAGCAGGCTCGCCACATGCCCCCGGCTTTGCCGGGGGCTATTGATTGCGCCCTTTGCGGCAAACATCAAATCCGCTGAGGTCCGCCCCTGCTCGCCGGCAATGCAAACCTGAACAAGGAACGGGAACTTTTCCAACTCCAGAAAAACAAAATCTTCAGTTAGCCTGCATCCTGATACAAGACGATCTTAAGGATTTATCTTTATGGGAAAGCGAGTGTATGCAACCAGAAATTTACCAGCGTCTGTCGAGCATGGTGTCATTGTTTTGACGGCGATGATAATTTACCTGTGAAGGAGAAATGATATGTTTAAAAACTTACCGGATCCGATTAAGTACGCTGCCATAGCCGTTATTATCACCGCAGCCACCGCGAGTGGCTATCTATACCGGGATTTCGATCATGAGAGCGAGACCAAGGCCACCACCAGCGTGACTCCATACACGCAAGAGTCACATAAGAATCCAACTATCGCCCTGCCAGACTTTGCCGGGATCGCCAGCCAGCAGGGTCCTGCCGTAGTCAATATAAGCGTATCCGGTTCGGTCAAAACCGGATTTTCCGGACTGCCGGATTTTCCGCAAATGGATCCCAATGATCCATTCTACGAATTCTTCCGCCACTTTCAGCTACCGTCACCGCCAAGCAGTGTGCCCACCCATGGTCTGGGTTCCGGTTTCATCGTCAACCCGGACGGGATCATCCTTACCAACGCTCATGTGGTTTCGGATGCCAACGAAGTCATCGTAAAACTCACCGACAAGCGCGAGTTCAAAGCCAAAGTGATTGGTATTGACAGGCCTTCCGATGTTGCCGTGCTTAAAATCAACGCCAGGAATCTGCCGACGGTGAAGATTGGCGATCCCAACAATTCCCGTGTAGGCGAATGGGTGGTGGCGATAGGCTCTCCTTTCGGGTTTGAGAATACTGTAACGGCTGGCATCATCTCCGCAAAATCCCGTTCACTCCCGGACGAAGGTTATGTTCCATTCTTGCAGACTGACGTTCCGGTCAACCCGGGCAACTCCGGGGGCCCGCTATTCAACATGAACGGGGAAGTGATCGGGATCAATTCTCAAATATACAGCCGCAGCGGCGGTTTTCAGGGTTTGTCATTCTCCATTCCGATTGATGTCGCGATGAATGTTGAACGGCAGCTGGTGGACCATGGCAAGGTAAGCCGGGGACGTCTCGGTGTCGTGATACAGGGTGTGGACCAGCAGCTGGCCGACACTTTTGGCTTGGCCAAACCCGAGGGCGCACTGGTCAGCTCGGTGGAAAAAGGCAGTCCTGCCGACAAAGCGGGAATCGAGGTTGGAGATGTAATCCTGAAATTCGATGGCAAAGCAATTGCCAGCTCCGCCGACCTTTCCCTCCTTGTGAGTCAGTCGTCGCCAGGAACACCCGCAAACATTGAACTGTGGCGTAAAGGGAAAACCATCAGGATTTCCCTGAATGTTGGCGAGATGAAAATCGCCGGGGAAAAGAGCAACGCCGGCGAACAAAGCCGGGTTGGGCTGGGGTTGACCGTCCGCCCGCTGACCAGGGAAGAACGCAAACAGGCCGATGTTGCGTCCGGCCTGCTGGTTCAAAACGTAGGTGACGGGCCTGCAGCGCGCGCGGGGATTCAAACTGGCGATGTGATCTTGTCCGTAAACGGGGAAATGGTAAGCGATATTGAAAAGCTGGGTTCGCTAGCGCGCAAGACCCATAAACCACTGGCCTTGCTGATCTTGCGGGATGGCCGAACAATGTTTGTTCCTGTTACCGTGGGATAGTGTCCCGTTTCAGCGGATACAAATAAAATGCCCGGCACTTCCGTGCCGGGCTTCTGACCAACTCAGGTACCGATTAAGGAGCCTGAATGTTGGAAGCTTGCTTGCCTTTGGGACCCTGAACTACTTCGAAGGTGACCTTCTGGCCTTCTTTAAGCGACTTGAAGCCGCTCATGTTGATTGCGGAAAAGTGCGCGAACAGATCTTCGCTACCATCATCGGGAGTAATAAAACCAAATCCCTTTGCATCGTTGAACCATTTAACTGTACCAGTTGCCATGTGATTACATCCTTACCAAAAAAACGGGGAAATCCCCCGCGGAACTGTTTGAATCCAAGATCGCACACGGCAAAACCAGTACTGCAGATACTTTGAGTCAAACACCAGCGCGCTTTTTACTCCTGTTTAGTTGATACCGTCAAGTGGTTTATAAAATATTTTTCAATCGGGCTTGAAAAAGTGCCGTTAATCATCATGTACATTGGCGCAGAAAGTGTCAGAATATGCACCATACGATTATGGCAACCAAACACCACAGTAACTCAGTACTTGCGCCGGAACGCGCAAAAACAAAGCCGCCGCGCATGTACAAGGTGGTATTGTTCAATGACGATTACACTACCATGGATTTTGTAATCGAGGTGTTGCAGCGGTTCTTCGAGATGAATCGTGAGCGTGCGCTGCAAATTATGCTCAAAGTCCATAATGAAGGCTCCGCGGTATGCGGGGTATATTCCAAGGATGTAGCTGAAACCAAGGTCGCACAGGTATCAGAATTTGCACAACAACACGGTCATCCGCTACGATGCGGCATGGAGGAAAGCTGAAATGATTGCACAAGAATTGGAAGTCAGTTTGCATTTGGCGTTCGTCGAGGCTCGCCAGAAGCGGCATGAATTTATTACTGTCGAGCATCTGCTCCTCACTATGCTGGACAATGCCTCCGCGGCACAGGTTCTGCGCGCCTGCGGCATCGACATAGAAGAATTGCGCCAGGTTCTGACCGATTATATCTCCACGCACACTCCGGTTACGCCGGGTGATCAGGAAGTGGACACCCAGCCGACGGTGGGATTCCAGCGTGTAATCCAGCGCGCTATTCTGCATGTGCAATCCACCAACAAGAAAGAAGTTACCGGGGCCAATATACTGGTCGCGCTGTTCGGCGAGAAAGATTCGCACGCTGTATATTTCCTCACCCAACGCAACGTCAGCCGTCTGGATGTGGTGAATTAC
>DAICZN010000057.1 GCA_027311105.1 Gallionella sp. | reverse complement strand
AGATCAGGCTGAAGCCGCGAGCAAAATGTGAGGCACAATGGACTCCCCCACTTGAGCCTTTTAACTCGCATCTTGAACCTTGAGCCTTGCACCTGATTTTGTTCATGGCACGTTGCTCACATGGGTGGCGCTGTACATCGTAACGGTCTCGCCGTTTTCGGTGATGCCCAGATTCATCGTCACCAGTCCGGAACGCTGCGCCACCACGTTCGGGCTGTAGCTGAAGCTGCAACTGCTGACATTCTTCGCCAGCAGCGCACTTGTTGCGCCGGCGATAGGCACAGCACTCGGCTGCGAGGGCTGTATCGGATAACCCGAATAACGCGTCAGCGTCCCGCCCACCGGATCGCATACATAGCTCACCGGCGTCGTAATCACCTGAAAACGCCCGGCAGGCGATGCAAGCGGAAACCTCATCGCGGAAATCGCGATGTTGGTCGGGGTATTTAAACCACTGTAGGCGGTGCGGTTGCTTCCCGCATAGGCATCCGACCCGGGGATGCCGAGGTTATAGACCACCACATACTGGGTACCGCTCGGAGGGAGCGGCGCTGGTCCCAGCACATCGAAAGACGTGTCCGCCACGGTGAAATCCAGTATGTCGCCCGTCCCGCTTGCGGTAAGCGCGGCGCGGTAGCGTCCCCCGCCCGTGGTCGGCAGGAATTCGATGAAACAAGTGGCGCTGCCGTTGCAGGTGCCGGTGACCCTCACGCTGTTCGGCAGCGCCAGGCGAAGATCGCGCCCGATGCGGCGCAGAGCGGTATCGGCGATGTCGGTCATGTCGGCGCGCCGCCCCACATCCATATACTGCTGTATCGGTGCTTTCAGGAACACCGCCACCATGCCGCCGATGATGCCGGTGATGACAATCACCATGATCATCTCGACCAGCGTGAAGCCGCGTTCAGCGGACTGCACCCGCAAGGGGTAGGCCGTGCGGTTCCCGTAGCTAAAGCTACGACCGCAACGCTCAGGACTGAGGACTAAGGACTGAGGACTAAGGACTGAGGACTGATTACAAATCACAGCAGAGGAACCACACTCAGTCCTCAGTCCTTGCACCTCGGCACAATTTTTTTTCATCATCATGGCACCGCATTCGGAGAGTAGCGGGTACGAATACCATCCAGCACCACCGGCATGCCATCCCGGCCGGTGACAGTGACGGTGATCTGCAAGACTTGCGCAGCAGCGTTCGCATCCGATGCGGCAATGCCGGAAAATGCCAGCGGCACCTCTGCAACGCTCGCCGAATAGCCGCTCAGCGCGGGAATCACTGTACCGGTAATGTTCATTATCCCGCCGGTGCCTGCATTCATATTGAAGCCGGCATAATCGTTGACGTTATCGTATGGCGTGGCAAGACTGGTGCGCGTTTCGGCTGCGGGCTGGTAGGCATACGCGGCCTCCGGCCCCATGTTCTCGACCTGTGCGGTACACGCCCCCGGGCCTACCGTCGCCGACACGGCCGATGCCGCGGTCGGATCATCGGGATCACAATAGGTGAACGGCATCAGTTCAACTTCTTCGAGCAGCGATTCGGCTATCGCCAGCGCCTGCTTGTGCACCAGCGGATCGGCGCTGCTTTTCTCAGTGACATTCATCACCAGCAGTATGCCCGCCAGCGCGACGCTGACGATCATGATGAACATGATCAGCTCGATCAGGCTGATGCCGCGCTGCGTTGTCGAGGCCGCACTTTTCCCGATTGGCAGCGGCGCAAGTAGCGGTCGAATGCGTGCATCTGCGGTTTTGAGCAACTCGGGGTTTTGTACGTATACCTGCAACAGAAAGCGACGATTTTCTTCGATTTCCTGTAGCAAACGAAAATTGTGTTCGGCTTTATTCATTGCTCGCCTGAATTTTTCTTAATTCCTCGATATCGATTTGATCCTTGCTCCGTCCGGTTCCGGTTTTCATAGCGATTAAATGTTCGATACTCGCGACTGGGACTTGCACTGTTCCGACCTCAAGCCATGCGGCATCTTTGCGCAACTCAGCAAAAGGAACGATAGGCCTGACCAGAACGTCCAGCACCGTTGCGATGGCTTCCCTGCTTCTCAAGCTGAAAGCCAACATGCCTTTTTCCTTGTGCCACTGCTCGATCAATTCGGGTTGTGCCAAAGATTCCAGAGGCACTGGAATGGTGGGATGCAATCCGGCTTCGGTCGCCGCTCCGATAAACCTTCGCAGATTAGCTTCATCCATCGCCAAGACGACATCCACATCCATCGTGAAACGCGAATAACCGCGCAAGGCCACTGCCAGCCCGCCTACCAGGACGAAATCCACCTTGGCCTGCGCCAACAATTTGAGCAGTTCAAACATACTTATGCTTCCCGCCTCGTCATTGGAAATTTGAATGTTGGGTATCGCGTAGCCTGTCCAGAGCGAAGTCGAAGGACTCCACCCAACTTGCACGCGCCGTTGCTGCGCTGTTCAGGGCGAGTGCACATAGCCGGTCTGGGCCTCCACGACAATACTGTTGGGTGCGCCGCCGCTGACGGTGACGGTCTGGGCTGTGGGAGTGCTGCCCAGACCGTCAAAATTGAAACTGGGCGAAGTGTAAGTCATGGTGATGCCGGTGGCAGGCGAAGACAGGCTATTGCTGCTCCCTCCCGGCAGGGCCAGATTAACCGTACAGGAACTCGCTGTACCGGGGGCATTGGCAATCATCAGTTTGATTGAGCTGGCAGCCATGGTCACGCAAACATTGCGGCGCTGCGCGATCGCCGCTTTCTGCGCATAGCGCAGCGTGGCCTGCACCTGGTCGGCAAAGCCGCGCGACTTGAATACATTCGCGTCAAACATTCGCGGCGCGACTACCACGGCAAGAATGCCGGCGATGACGATCACCATCACCAGCTCGATCAGTGTGAAGCCGCGCTGATTACCATCCGCTCGCGAACCGCGCAGCCATAGCTGTCCCTGTGCAGTGACGGCAGGTTCGCCGCCCTGCCGGATCGCTTCAGCTTGACTTGATCTCAAACCCATGTCAGCCCCTCAGGAACAGAATTCAGCTGGCTGCGCAGCGTATCAAAACCGCAAGCAGCCCACACAAGAAAAGTGAGGCCGCAGCCCCCCTTATTCGTTTCCATCATTGCATACTAAATCAATTAATCAATGGCATATTAACATTTACTTGATTAACGCCTGGGACAGGCGGGTTCAAGTTAAGAGTACAAAGTGGCGCTGTACCTCCAGGCGTATATGCAGCAGCAGTAAATGTCGCTTGCGTTGATGGATCAAGCATGGCCATCATCCCTGATGATGTCGTTCCAATAGTACAAGCCGTTGCAGCCGTTACAGAGACACCAGAAGCAGGATTCATCGATCGCACCGCAAAATTGATGCTGGCGCCGGATGAAATTGCACCACCCAATGCCTGTAGCGCGGCCTGCTTCGCGTTAACAGAAAGGTCGACAAACTTCGGCAATGCCGTCGCAGCCAGTATGCCCAAAATCACGATCACCATGATCAATTCGATCAGGGTAAAACCGGATTGTTTTTTCATAATATATTCTCCTAAAATTTAAGGCCGCAGCCCCGGTTGTTGAAACACTTTCATTTTGCTCTATAAGTCCTTGCCGCAGCAAGTTTTATCCGAGCTGCTTCCACACTATACAATATTCCGGCCAGGCGCAACAACTATCTGTTCCAGCCGATAAGCG
>DAICZN010000071.1 GCA_027311105.1 Gallionella sp. | reverse complement strand
GCCATACTGATAATTGCCGGTCTCAGCTCTTTTTTCAGCACAGCGTCTGCCTCATCCAGGGCACGCCTGATCGCAGTTTCCTTGTCCGGTGCGGCACCCTTGACGAACCAGTGTTGCGTGCCACGAACGCGTCCGGTGACGGCTTCAGACAAGGTGACTTCCAGATCGCCCCGTTGCCAGTACCATCCTTCCTTTAGCCCCAGATCGGCCAGATTGAGGCTGGCTGTAAGGAAATAATCCGGCTTATCCCCGGTGGCTATCATAAAGCCGGCATGGGACAGGGCTCCCGCCACGATTTCATCCAGGCCGGGGGCTGAGCCTTCCGCCACCCTTGGTGCTATCCGCACGCGCTTCAACAGATCGTCCATATCGGCACTGAGCTTGCCGCTGCTGAACTTCGGATCTACACCGCGGCCCGTTATGTCCACCACTTGCAGCGCTTTCTGCAACCCCTCGCGTTCAAGTTGTGACTCCACGGCTTTGCTTGCGGCTGCAATCTTGATAAACAGATCAGGGGTGTTTTTGGACTGGTCAATGCTGGCCTGGGTCGCGTCATCCAGCTGGTTGATCTGCTCTCTCAGGCTGGCTGCCGTTTGCATTCGCGGCAATACCGCCAGGGCATACCGGGTCTTGCTGACCGGGTCTTGCCAGATTTCAGCGATTTGTATGCCGCTGATTATCTGGTCGGTGCGGGTGGTGATATGGCGGGAAGATTCACCGGTATACTGCCCCGGTCCGGCTGCATTTTCAGGGGCGCTTTTGTAACTCTGCACATCTTCACTGCGCACCGCTACTGCCACCTGGAAAATTTTGGCCAGGTCGGCGCGGGCACGATCTTCGGCATCTTCTATCGTGGACGCCTGGCCCCGTCCGATCAAATACTGGGTGTTCGTGTATTTGGCGCTGTCGCCGGCAACCCAGTCCGGCTGGGTCGGTTTGGTGGCGCATCCGCCGAATATCAATGCAGTGGCCACAAATACAACGGTTAACGGTAGCTTCATTTTAATTCCCCGGTAGTAAGCTGTTGAGGTATCCAATGTTGGGTCAGGAAAGTTTTATGGGTCTTTCTGATTGCAATATTGGGAAAATCTTGTGTAGCGACAACCATCTGATCGGCCCCCAATAATTCCACTTTGACACTATAGCTGCCCGGAGGCAAAGACAAGCGCGCCAGCTGGATATTGGAGGGCAGCGTCAGCCAGCTGCGCGTATCAGCCTGCTCCGAGGCCACGGCCGCCACCTGCAAAGCGATTGCCCCCAGCATGCCGAACAGGGCTCCATTGTTATTGCCGCTGTTATTGTTGTTGCCATTCATGGCCCCTGCCTGTGCCTTCCTGACTGCCTCGGTCTTGATCACGGCCCGCGCTATCGAACGCGCAATTATTGCGGGCATATGATCTTCCAGGTTTTTTCTGGCGACAGCATCAACATTTTCCACCAGCTCGGTGGTCGACTGCTTGTCGCTGACTGTGATGCGAGCGTCCACCACATCGTTATTATAGTCATTCCGCGATGCATAATAAGGCAAGGAGATCCTGACCATGATACCGCTGTTGGGATCGACCAAAGCGGCAGACCTCTCATGCTTGACCGGGGCAAGCCCGTTATTCAGAACGAATATCAATTCCCCCCGGTCAGGGTCCGCCCTTTTATTATCCAGGGGATCAACATTGAACTCGGCTTCATATTTGCGCAGCTCGTTCCTCAACCCCACACGCTTTGCCATCCGCATCAGGTCGTCCTTGAGCGTGGACGGCAAAGCCACTTGATAATAGGCAAAGTCCTTCATGTAGGCGTTATACGCATTCCGGTATGAGATCATGGCATCGCTCCATTCACCCCTGTCCTCATAGATCATGCCGGTCAAATAGAGTGTAAACGCATCCTCCGAAAATTTGCTGTTCGGATGTTTTTCGGCAAACTCGCGCAGATCATCGTCAACCTGCTGCGCCTCGACCCGCGCCGAATCAGGCTGGCCCAGCTCCAGGTAATTGAGCGCCATGTACAGATGCAACAGTATCCGCTCATAGTTATCGCCCGAATAACTGACCATTGAGTCATTAACCATCACAGACAGCGCATTTTCAGTGACGCTTGCGGCATACAGCCGGTCCATTTCCGACTTGGCCGCCCCGAATGCCAAATTCGAATCCTTAAAATCGCGCTTCATGCGCAGTATCATCCCCTTGTTAAGGTAGTACAACACGCGATCCTTTGGGGACTTGGATTCCTTTGCATTATCCGATAAAGCCGCATCGTAATTCTGCGCCGCAAGGTCGCGGTCAACCGCCCTGAAAGAGCTGCTGTAAGTGGCGCATCCCTGCAAACCAAAGAGCATTACAGCCAATATCCCCGGCCATAAGCGTAAAACCTTGAGCAATGCACTGCAAATAATTTTCATTTCGTCGCTGCAAATAACATCCGCGCGCTCCCTGCTCACCGCCGCACTGAAATAACAGCCTGCGAGCCATGCGGATAAACATTCGATGCCGACCAGGCAGCACACGGCCAGGTTGCATGCCGTGCGTTGACTGGTTCCGACGTTCGCAAGTTTTTGCTAGAACCTGAGTCTGCTGCGCTCAATCATTTTCTTGATTTTCTTTTCGCCGTTCCAGACTATTACATTGTCCGCAAGGCTGATCAAAGTCAGGTTGACCTGGTAATAACGCAGCTGATCACTGCCGCCGACATCTATGATGGTGTTGATCGTGCCCTGCAACATAAAATCAGCGCCCTTTTCCTTGCCCATTGCCTTGCGGGTCGCCTCGCTGGCATTGATATCCTGGTCAGCCCGCTCACCGCGAATTTCCTTGCGCTCGGTGGAGGATGCAACAAATACGACCTTCCCCGAATTGATCAGATTACGCTGCAACTCTTCAATGAAGGCACTGACGCTGATATGCTCATCGCTCAAGTTGCGCACCTCGCCCACAATCACCGCCGGCTTGCGGTTATTTGCGGTGCTGAAATCATTTATCCATTCGCGGCTCAGTGCGTCTTTCATCATTTCTGCCGCAACCAGCTGCGAGTCGGTGTCGTTCCACGCGCCGCTAAGATCCTTGACTTCCGACGCATTCATACGCGTGACTGATGTGGAACAACCCGCCAGGGAGAATGCCAGAACCGCCAGGGCGGCGGCCATGGTTTTTGATAAAGATAGGAAACGCATTATTTTTTCTCCTGTGAAACGCGGTCAAATATATTGTCTGCAGATGTCCCTATGTAACGCTTCAGGTCGGGATTCATGTCCTTTACCCCCGCCACCGTGCGCTTCACATGCTCCATATCCAGTTCGGCGATAGACCAGATCGTGTTTGATTGGGGGTCGCGCCAGCTTCCAATGATTTTCGCACCCGCCATATTGATGGCAGTTGTATTTTTAATCTGGCGAGATACGGACTCTTCATTTTCACCAGCCGCGTTGCCAGACTTGGCGGAGGCCGAATAGTCATTCGAAACCACGTCAAGAAAAGATGACAATTCACGCGCAACCTCGGCTCTGGCCCTGTCGTCGGCAACCGATTTCTGTAGTGACATGTCCCCCATTGGAGCGGCGGAACCCACCCCCTGGAACAAGCGGCCATCCTTGGTGCTAAGAATGGCGCTACCCTTGTTTACCCAATCCGGAGCGCCCTTGATACCCAAATTGCTTTCAACTTTCGTAGACTCGGTTGAGCAACCTGAAATACCCGCTGCAAGCATGGCCAAGAATAGTAATATTTTTACAACGCCAGGATTCCTCATTTTATTTCCACCTTTCAAGTTAACCAGTTTAAAATTTTACACTGTTGCCATTTTAGTATGTTCCCGATCATCGATGGGAAAGTTCCTATATCTTGTTATTGAACTTAACCCCAGATTGGCGGATATCTGGCAAAAGATTCATGACGAAAAAACCAGCAATGAACATTACCAGATTTGGACAAATTTCCATCCAAAATTATCGAGGTTTTTATATTTGATGACGGTGATGCATCTTTCGGAATGCGGCAGGGAGAAATTAAAAACTGGCACGCCGTTTCCGTCCTTCGACGGACTCGGGACAAACTGTCCTTCGGACAAGCGTAAATCCGGAATACGTCGTCTTTGCAACAAGATTTCAGCTGCGAGCGAAGCGCGGCTGAGGCGAAGCCGGCGTGGCAATCCGGATGGATTATCAAAATGCATCTTTTGTCCTGCTGGATTGCTTCACTTCGTTCGCCTTGACGGCAAGGGTGTCGTGAATTATGGAAGTATCAATAAGCATCGGCTGATTGGATATATTTAACTCAATCGAAGGTCACCCCCAATCGTTCCCCTACAGATAAAATGAAAAATGGGTTAGACCATTAATGATCTAACCCATTGATTTATTGGTGCGCCCGGAGCGATTCGAACGCCCGACCCCTTGGTTCGTAGCCAAGTACTCTATCCAGCTGAGCTACGGGCGCGCACTAACTCGTTACCTTAGGTGGCGGCCTTGTCTGCTGCCAACTCACCACAGTAATCCCCGAATACAGGGAATTTATTGCGGATTTTGTTATTGTTATGTTGCAACCATAAAAAGAAAATCTGTTCAACTCTAATACAAGAAAAAAACCGCAGCAGCCCTTCCTCAAAGGCCGCGCATCATATCAGGGAATTCCATTTTATGGAACAGGCCAGGCAAATAGATTTCCTGTCATCCTTAATTTATTCATTCAAGTCGCGGTATATCTGCGAAAGCGGCCATTGAAAGATTTATTGATGCTTCCATAATTCATGACACCCTTGCCGTCAAGGCGAACGAAGTGAAGCAATCCAGCAGGACTAAAGATGCATTTTGCTTAAACCATCCGGATTGCCACGCCGGCTTCGCCTCTGCCGCGCTTCGCTCGCGGCTGAAGTCTTGTTGCAATGACGGGACATTCCCGATTCGCTGGATTCGCCAGAACGACGTACCGGTTTTTTCATTTCCCCTTACCGCATTCCGAAAGATGCGTCACTGTCATCAAATATGGAAACCTCGACAATACCGCTTATATCGTCACTCACAATCGACGAGTAAGACCGCAGCAATGTTTGCCTGGGCCTAGCATATAGATATTATTTGAATTTAAAGACCAAAAAAGCCAAACCTTTCGGAATGGCTTTTCTTCATATCAACGAACTACCGCGGCTTCAGGACCAGTCATCCCCACCCGAAATATCCGCGATATTGGAGCTGTCGTCCCAGGAAGAGTTATCAGCAACCCCGAAATCCGCACCACCCATGGTGTCTGGCTGATTATTCCATCCGGTGTTGGGTTGTGCCTGGGGAATCATGTTGCCATCGCCACGATTACCGTCCATGAAATGATGGACCAATTCCTCTCCGGCAACCATCCCGGCACCAAGTGCGGCGCCGGTTGCCAAGCCGGAAATGATTCCCGATCCCATCCCGGGCGCCGATGGCGCGACGGGCGCATAGCCGGCTCCTCCAGCAGGCATATATCCCGGAGGCGACATGCCCGGCTGGTAATTACCCGGATATCCGGCAGGCGAAGAATTGGGTCTGGCCAATGAACGCATAATGAAGGTGATGACCGCAATCGCTCCGATACCCAGCAACAGCCAGCCCCAGGGAAAACCTTGTTGGGTCGCCTGGCTGGTAGTCACAGGCACCAGACCCGCGGAAGTTGCAGAAATCCTTGCCTTCAGGTCCTGAACTGCTTGCGGGCTGGCAAACGCCAGGCCCGGTTCCAGCCGTTCTGCCTTGTTCAATTCATCTCCGGCTTCGTTCGTGTGTCCGGCTTTTGCCAATAATTCGGCGTCTACATAATGCGCCTTGGCGCTGTTGGGATGTTCCTTGAGCACCTGGTTTATCATGCCCTGTGCATCATTCAAACGGCCTGCCTGGGCCGCTTCATAGATTTGGTGCATTGTCGGACTGTCGGCGGCAAACGCCGCTCCGGAAACAATCACCGAAACGAAAAGGGTAAATCCGGTTACTACGCTTCTCAACATTTGATTCTCCTGTCGAAATTTGCCAAGGGATTGGAGCTGGTTACAAAACCGCGTGTGGGACTGATGAGTGACGATTAAGTTTCTTTTTTTGTACTGGATAGTCCAGCAGGGAAAAATACGGGGAATTTTAACGATTCCCCGGTATATTTTATGGGATCATGCGCGCCAAGCCTGTATCCGAGCCACTTTCAGAACAGTATCTTCTTCAAGGCCGCGCATAATATCAGGGAATTTAATATTATGTAACAGGGAATTAACGGGAGTGTATCAGGGAAACCAGGAAAACAGCGGGTTGAGAAATCCCATTCGCCATTACCTGTTCCCGGAACAAGAAACGAGTCCAGTTCACTTGCGTACAAGCAGGCTCAATCACCCGCCTGTTTCGTCTCCCATCGCCTTGTAGCCACGCTTGCGCTTATCCCACATCCGCATCAAGCAGGATATCCGGTCTATCAAGTGTGTTCGCGCCGATCGAATATTGCCCAGGTGCCGGTATCCCCCACGAGACTGCCATTTTTTATTCTCTGTCTTCGAGGGTTAAGGTTAAATCTCCCCCCAGCTCTTGGTGGAAAAATTACCTCAATTCACCCGATCTATCCAGTTTGCATGTGCCGGGAAAATGGTTTAGCGTGCGCAAAAACCATCCAAATGAACTTATTCTTGACTTCAACGATGCGCCCAATACGGTTGCCGCTTGTTCTTCTGGCGTTGTTGCCGCTGGCCGGGTGCGCCAATTTGGCCGCGTCGGCAACCAACCGGCTTGCCAACAATTTATCCGTCGCGGCCCTCAATGAGGATGACCCGGAGACGGTGGAGGCCGGGATGCCAGCCTACCTGCTACTTGTCGACAGCATGATTGCGGGTGATCCGGAAAATGAAAACTTGCTGCTGTCCGGCAGCAAGTTGTATGGCTCTTACGCATCGGCCTTTGTCACGGATCCGGAGCGTGCCAAGCGGTTAACGCGCAAGTCGCGTGTCTACAGTGATCGCGCGTTATGTGTCCATAGTGACAGGCTATGCAAATTACTGGAACGACCCTACGGCGATTTTGCCGCCGCCATCAGCTCGCTGAAGGTTGCCGATGTGCCGGTGCTGTATGCCAGCGGCGCAGCCTGGGCCGGCTGGATACAGGCCAACAGCAGCGATTGGAATGCGATTGCCAATCTGGCCAAGGTCAAGGCGATGATGGCGCGGGTCGTGGAGCTTGACGAGACTTATGACCACGGCGAGGCTCACATATATCTGGGCGTGATCGCCTCACTACTGCCGCCGGCACTGGGTGGCAAGCCGGAAGAAGGGCGTGTCCATTTCGAGCGCGCCATAGAACTGTCGGCGGGTCGAGACCTGATGGACAAGGTAGAATATGCGCGCTGTTATGCCCGCATCACTTATGACAGGCCGTTGCATGACCGCCTGTTGCATGAAGTGCTGGATGCCGATGCCGTTGCGCCGGGCCTGACGCTGAGCAACATGCTGGCCAAACGGCAGGCGCGCCAGCTGCTCGCGAGTGCGGATAGCTACTTCTGAAAATAATACTGGAAAACAGTCTGTCGACGACCAAGGAGAATAAATGCGTTCACAGTTGTTACTTATGCTTGCCGCTCTGCTGATTATCCCTTTTACCCAGGCCAGAGCGCTAAATTTGAAAATCGCCACGCTTGCCCCAGATGGAACGCTGTGGATGCAGGAACTTCGCAAGGGCGGAGAGGAGATTGCCCGGCGTACCGAGGGCCGGGTCACTATCAGGTTTTATCCGGGCGGCAGCATGGGCAGCGACCGTGAGGTGCTGCGCAAGATTCGCGCTGGCCAGTTGCAGGGAGGCGCTCTAACCGGCGGCGCGTTGGCAGAGATATACCCGGATGCACAAATCTATAGTTTGCCGATGCTGTTTCAATCCTACGATGAACTGGATTATGTGCATGCGCTAATGGATAAGTTGATCTCACAGGGCATCGAAGCGCATGGTTTCGTGACCTTCGGCATCACCGACGGCGGCTTTGCCTACCTGATGTCGAGTTCACCGTTGCGGCATGTTGACGACCTGAAAAACCAGAAAATATGGGTGCCGGAAGGCGATGACATCAGCCGTGCAATGTTCGAAACCCTGGGTGCCACATCGCTGCCGCTGCCGCTCACCGATGTGCTCACCGGGCTGCAGACCGGGCTCATCACCACGATAGGCGCGACCCCATCAGGTGCCATCGCCTTGCAATGGTATACCAAAGTGAAATACCTGACCGACGTACCCACCATGTATATCTTTGGCGCACTGGTCGTGGACAAGAAGGCTTTTGCCGGCATGAGCAAGGCTGATCAGGCCGTCGTGCGCGAAGTGATGGGACGCGTTTATACGGAGATGAGCCGCCAGGCGCGCCTTGACGACAACGCTGCGCGCGAAGCATTGCGCAAGCAGGGTATCGAGTTCATCGCGCTGGCGCCGGAGGAGATGGTCAAGTTGCGCAACGCAGCCGACCAGACCGCGCAGCGCCTGAGCGGACAGGGAACGTTTTCGCCTGCATTGCTCAAGGAGTTGCATAGGAATCTTGATGCGTACCGCCGCAGCCATCCCTCCCATTAGCACATGCAAATACGCCACTTGCCGCCCGCGCTTGCCCGTCTGGTAAAGATAGTCACCTGGGCGGAAAACGCGCTGCTCATTGCCATGCTGGCGGCTATGGTGTTGCTGGCCGCCACACAGATACTGCTGCGCAATTTTCTGGATATGAGCATCTTCGGCGCCGATCAACTGTTGCGCTTGCTGGTGTTGTGGGTGGCATTTCTGGGCGCCGTAGCCGCCAGTCGTGAAGGCAAGCACATTCACGTGGATGCCATTGCGCGCTGGCTGCCTGGCCGGGTCAATGCGGGTGTGGGGGCGTTGACCGACCTGTTTACCCTGGTCGTGTGTCTGCTGCTGGCATGGCAGGCGTTGCGCTTCATGCAGAGCGCGCGCGACTCTGGCGAGATGGCATTGGGATTGCTGCCAGTGTGGGTCGCCGAAACCATCCTGCCGCTGGCCTTTACCCTGATCGCCCTGCGTTATGCCTTGCGTTTCGTGCATCATGTGCAGCAAGCCCGCGGCCGCAAGGAGACAGAGTGATCCTGGCCGGTCTTGCGCTCATCGCCATGGCGCTGCTCGGCGCGCCGCTGTTCGCGGTCATTGCAGCCAGCGTCATGATAAGTTTCGCGCGCGAAGATGTGGACTTGACGGTAGTCATCATCTCAATCTACCGCTTGGCAGAAATGCCGGTATTGCTGGCCATCCCGCTGTTTACCTTCGCCGGTTACCTGCTGGCCGAATCGCAAGCGCCTCATCGCCTGGTGCGCATCACCAATGTTTTTTTCGGCTGGCTGCCCGGCGGGCTGGCGGCGGTGGCGTTGCTAATCTGCGCGATGTTCACCGCGTTCACTGGAGCATCCGGGGTAACCATCGTGGCACTCGGCGGCCTGTTGTATCCGGCCCTTAAACAAGCAGGCTATCCGGAGCGCTACAGCCTAGGGCTGGTCACCACTTCGGGCAGCATTGGGTTGCTGTTTGCCCCCTCGCTGCCGCTCATACTCTACGGCGTGGTGGCACAGCAACTCAATATTGGCCATCCGGTGGCGATCAGCGATCTTTTTCTGGCCGGTATCCTGCCCGGCTTGCTGATCGTATTCCTGCTGTCGCTTTATGGGTTGTGGCAGAGGCGCGGCCCGCAGCCTTCGCTGCCTTCGCAGCCGTTCAGCTGGCGCGAAGCATTGGCTGCTTTGCGCGAAGCGATCTGGGAGTTGCCCTTGCCCGTCATCGTGCTCGGCGGCATCTACAGCGGCTACTTCGCCGTGTCCGAGGCTGCTGCAGTGACGGCAATTTACGTATTCATTGTCGAAGTACTCATCACCCGCGAGATCAGCTTTGCCGTATTGCCCAGGATCATGCGCGAATCCATGGTGCTGGTCGGTGCAATCCTGATCGTGCTCGGCATGTCACTCGCTTCCACCAATTACCTGCTTGACGCCGAGATTCCGACCAAACTATTCACCTACATCCGCGATCATGTACACAATGGGTTCAGTTTTCTGCTGTTGCTGAACCTGTTCCTGCTCGTGCTTGGCATGATGCTCGATATATTTTCCGCGCTGGTGATCATGGTGCCATTGATCCTGCCCATTGCGGTGGGCTATGGTATTAATCCGGTTCATCTCGGCATCATTTTCCTGGCAAATATGGAGATCGCCTACCTGATGCCGCCCATGGGCATGAACCTGTTCATCGCCATGTATCGCTTCGACCGGCCGATGCTGGAAATTTTCCGCTCAGTGCTGCCATTCGTCGGGATTCTGCTGGTTGCAGTGTTGATAATCACCTACTGGCCGGCGCTGTCACTGGCGCTGATCAAGAGCTGAAGTGCTCCTGACGCATGCACTATTGAGGTTTCCATATTTCATGACAGTGACGCATCTTTCGGAATGCGGCAGGGAGAAATGAAAAACCGGCACGTCGTTCTGGCGAATTCAGCGAATCGGGAATGCCCCGTCGTTGCAACAAGGCTTCAGCCGCTAGCGAAGCGCGGCAGAGGCGAAGCCGGCGTGGCAATCCGGATGGTTTAACAAAATGCACCTTTGTCTTGCCGGATTGCTTCACTTCGTTCGCAATGACGGCATTGGGGAATCCTGCAGTGGCCTCTCTGTCAAGACAATAATGAATCGAGTTTAAGAGGGTAACCTTTCAAATGCAGCGGAACGTCGCTGTCCCGGCTTTCGGTTTCTTTTTTTGTTTCTATTTCTGGGTGAGCTTTTTCTGTCTCACCGTATTTGTCCACAATCCGTGCGCCGCCACTTGCTGTCCGGTATCCTGATCCGGCGGTGTCCCATAGCCCAGTGATTGGTGCGGTCTTTCCAAGTTGGGCAACGAAAGTTGTTGGGCATGAACAGCTAAATCATCCTGATCCACTAACACCCTCAGGCCCGCAATTGCGGGCCTTCCTCATTTAGACAGGAACAAATGCGATGATCTGCGGTTGAAACCACCAAAGTGGGAGCGGCGAAATAGCAAACTGAGAAAGTTTCGATGAGAATGAAGGAACTGCCCTCCAACTGCCTGCAAGGGAATATCGGCATTCCCAGCAAGCCCGCTTGCTGCGGGCATCCCGCAAAAAAAGAACCCTTCTCAAGGAAGGGCTCAGACTACCTGGCGGAGAGGGAGGGATTCGAACCCTCGATACAAGTTTAAGCTCGTATGCGCCCTTAGCAGGGGCGTGC
This sequence comes from Gallionella sp., assembly GCA_027311105.1. GTDB lineage: Bacteria > Pseudomonadota > Gammaproteobacteria > Burkholderiales > Gallionellaceae > Gallionella. The sequence goes on along the minus strand of DAICZN010000071.1, from coordinate 55,265 downwards.
CTTCGACCTCTCGGCCACCTCTCCGAAGGCCGCGCATAGTAATGTACCCAACCTGAAAGGTCAAACGATTATGCGTCTTCCTGGTCCAGGTTGAACGCTTTGTGCAGCACGCGCACTGCCAGCTCGAGATATTTCTCGTCTATGACCACTGAAATTTTTATTTCCGAAGTCGAGATCATCTGGATGTTGATACCCTCTTCAGCCAGCGTGCGGAACATCTTGCTGGCAATGCCGACGTGCGAGCGCATTCCGACGCCGACAACCGAAACCTTGGCCGCCTTGTTGTCGCCAATGACCTCGCGCGCGCCTATGTGCGGTTGCACCTTGTTCTTCAGGATGTCCATCGCCCTGGCAAACTCGTTGCGATGCACGGTAAATGAGAAATCGGTGGTGCCGTCCACGCCGACGTTCTGGATGATGATGTCTACATCAATGTTGGCGTCAGAGACCGGCCCGAGAATCTGGTAGGCGATGCCGGGCCTGTCGGGCACGCCCATCACGGTGATTTTTGCCTCGTCGCGGTTGAACGCGATCCCGGAAATGATTGCTTGTTCCATTTTGTCGTTGTCCTCAAAAGTAATCAGCGTGCCTTCGCCCTCTTCTTCAAAGCTGGACAGCACGCGCAGCTTGACCTTGTATTTACCGGCGAATTCCACCGAACGTATCTGCAATACCTTGGAGCCCAGGCTGGCCATCTCCAGCATTTCTTCAAAAGTGATGGTCTTCAGGCGGCGCGCCTCGGGAACCATGCGCGGATCGGTGGTGTAAACGCCGTCCACATCGGTATATATCTGGCATTCGTCGGCACGCAACGCGGCGGCGATTGCCACGCCAGTGGTATCCGAGCCTCCACGTCCCAGCGTGGTGATATTGCCGTCCTCGTCCACGCCCTGAAAACCCGCCACCACCACCACGCAGTCATCCGCCAGATCGGCGCGTATGTTCTGTTCGTCGATCGCAACAATGCGCGCCTTGGTAAAGGCGCTGTCGGTGAGTATTTTGACCTGCGCGCCGGTGTAGCTTTTGGCGTTCAGTCCCTGCTCCTTCAGCGCCATCGCCAGCAGGCCGATGGTGACCTGCTCGCCGGTGGAAATGATCACATCCAGCTCGCGCGGGTCGGGGTGTTTCTGGATCTCGTGTGCAAGCGCTATCAGGCGGTTAGTCTCGCCGCTCATCGCGGAGACCACGACCACGACCTGATGCCCGAGTGCCTTGAATTTTGCGACGCGACGCGCCACGTTCTTGATGCGTTCCGGATTGCCTACCGAGGTTCCGCCGTACTTCTGAACTATGAGAGCCACGATTTTTCCATGCCTGACTTGAAAAGTGGGCGCGATTCTAGCGCAACTGGCCGAAAAAAACGAGGCGGCAAAATGCCGGCAGCCGCTAGCGGGTAGCGGCGGCTGAAAAGGTGCGGGCAAAACGCACACCCTCGAATTGGCTGCCCGCTACAAGCCACGAGCTACACGCTATACTGTCGCCATGCCAGAAATCACCACGCGCAACTTTCCCCCAGCCGCAGTGCAACACTTGCGCGACAGCAGTTACGCACCCGCCCTGGCAAGAATTTTTGCTGCGCGCGGCATCACCGACAGCAGGCAACTTGATACCACCCTTGCCGGGCTTTTGCCATTTGACGCGCTGAAGAACGCCGGTGAAATGGCGTGTCTCCTGGCTGATGCCATCGCCGCGAAAAAAAGGCTGGTGGTGATCGCCGACTATGACGCCGACGGTGCGACAGCCTGCGCGGTGGCGGTACGCGGCCTGCGCTCCTTCGGCGCTCAAGTCGACTTCATCGTTCCGAACCGGTTTGAATACGGCTACGGATTGACGCCCGAGATCGTTCGCCTGGCTGCGAAAGGGTCGCCGCATAGCGGCGGGGTACCCAACGGCGTTCCCCTTGCGGGGGCCTCCCAATCGGGGCCGGACATTCTGGTCACCGTGGACAACGGCATCGCCAGCGTCGACGGGGTGGCCGAGGCCAACCGGCTCGGCATGCAAGTCCTGGTCACCGATCACCACCTGCCCGGCGACACGCTGCCGGATGCGGCCTGCATCGTCAATCCCAACCAGCCCGGCTGCGCATTTCCCAGCAAGAATCTGGCGGGTGTCGGCGTGATGTTCTATGTGCTGCTGGCGTTGCGCGCCGAACTGCGCGCGCGCGGAGCATTTGCAGCACAAGCCGAACCGAGGCTTGCCGAACTGCTCGACCTGGTCGCATTGGGGACCGTCGCCGATGTGGTCAGGCTGGACCAGAACAATCGCGCCCTGGTGCAACAGGGACTACTGCGCATCCGTGCCGGACGCGCCTGCGCAGGCATCAGCGCGCTGTTGCAGGCGGCAAAAAAGGATCCTGCGCGCGCTTCAAGCCAGGACCTGGGATTTACCGTCGGCCCGCGCCTGAACGCGGCGGGCAGGCTGGACGACATGAGCCTGGGCATCAATTGCCTGCTGACCGATGACGCCGCAACCGCAACGCAGATTGCCGCAAGGCTGGACGCGCTCAACCGCGAGCGGCGCAGCATAGAAACTGACATGCAGGACAGCGCCCTGGCGGCATTGGAGAACATCGACCCATCCGACAACTTCAGTCTCACCCTGTTCGATGAATCCTGGCACCAGGGCGTGATAGGCATCCTTGCCTCGCGCCTCAAGGATAAGTTCCATCGCCCGGCCATCGCGTTCGCGCGAGCCGGCAACGGCGAATTGAAAGGCTCGGGCCGTTCCATCGCCGGGTTGCATCTGCGCGACGCACTGGACCTGGTCAGCAAGCGCCACCCGTCGCTGATCAAAAAATTCGGCGGGCACGCGGCCGCGGCGGGTTTGAGCATCATTGAACCCGACCTGGACCGCTTCGTCGCGGCCTTTGAAAAGGTTGCCGGCGAATTGCTCAGCGCGGGTGACCTGGCGCAGCGCATCGAAACGGATGGCGCATTGGATCCTGCGGACATGAATCTGGAAGTGGCGAGAGCCTTGGATGCGCAAGTTTGGGGGCAGGGCTTTCCGGCACCGCAATTCAATGACGACTTCATCGTGCAAAACCAGCGCGTGGTTGGCGAAAAACATTTAAAGCTGCGTCTGAGTAATCGCGGCAAGCTCATCGAGGCGATCCTGTTCGGACATGCGGAACCCTTGCCCGAACAGATCCATGCGGTGTATAGCCTGAGCATTAATGAATACAACGGCAACCAAAGCCTGCAACTGATTGTCCGCCACTGGCGCGATGCACGGGGCTCTTCGGGCTGAGTACAGGTATAATCGCGTTCTTTTCAGCAAGCGACTACATCATGGAAGCCGAACAACTCAATGCCCTCTCCAACCAGCTGCAGGACCTGGCATCGCGCAGCGCAGAATTACGGAGGTATCTTTGACTACGATGCCAAGCAGGAACGCTTAGTCGAGGTCAGCGAACTCGCCGAGAACCCCGCCATCTGGCAGGATGCCAAGCGCGCGCAGGAGCTGGGGCGCGAACGCAAGATGCTGGAAGGCGTGGTGCTCGGCCTCAAGCAGATCCAGCAAAATCTTTCCGATGCCGCCGAGCTGTTCGAGATGGCCAGGGCGGAAAACGACGACGACAGCCTGAACAGCACCGCCGCCGACATCCGCGACATCGAGCAGCGCGTCGCTGCGATGGAATTCCGCCGCATGTTTTCGCACCCGATGGACCCGAACAACTGCTTCGTCGACATCCAGGCCGGCTCCGGCGGAACCGAGGCGCAGGACTGGGCCTCCATGCTGCTGCGCATGTACCTGCGCTACTGCGAACGCAAAGGTTTCACCGTCGAGGTGCTGGAACAATCCGACGGCGAAGTCGCGGGCATCAAGGGCGCATCGCTCAAGGTCAGCGGCGACTACGCCTACGGCCACCTGCGTACCGAGACCGGGGTGCACCGCCTGGTGCGCAAGTCGCCGTTCGACTCCGGCAACCGCCGCCACACCTCGTTCTCCAGCGTGTTTGTCTATCCCGAAGTGGACGACTCCATCGAAGTCGAGATCAACCCCGCCGACCTGCGCGTGGACACCTACCGCGCCTCGGGTGCCGGCGGCCAGCACATCAACAAGACCGATTCGGCGGTGCGCATCACCCACCTGCCCACCAACATCGTGGTGCAATGCCAGAGCGACCGCTCGCAACACCGCAACCGCGCCGAGGCGATGGCGATGCTAAAATCGCGACTGTACGAAGAAGAGCTGCGCAAGCGCAATGAAGAAAAACAGGTGCTGGAAGACGGAAAATCCGACATCGGCTGGGGCCACCAGATCCGCAGCTATGTGCTCGACCAGTCGCGCATCAAGGATCTGCGCACCAATCACGAAGTCGGCAACACGCAGGCCGTGCTGGACGGCGACCTAGACGATTTCATTTCGGCGAGCCTGAAACAAGGCGTTTAACCACAATACATCCGGAAAAATAGAGAACTGCAATGACTATCGAACCCACCCCTCCCCCGCAAGACGAGAACCAGATTTTCGCCGAACGACGCCACAAGCTTGCCGAGCTGCGCAAGGCGGGCGTCGCATTCCCGAACGACTTCGAGCGCAAGCATCTGGCGGGCGATTTGCATGGCGAATTCGGCGGGAAGACCCATGACGAGCTGGAGGCATTGCAGGTTTACGCGGCTGTAGCCGGGCGCATGATGTTGAAGCGGGTGATGGGCAAGGCCAGCTTTGCCACAGTGCAGGACATGAGCGGAAAGATCCAGCTGTTCATCAGCAACGGCGACACCGGCGAAGAGGCGCACAACGCTTTCAAGCATTACGACCTCGGCGACATACTGGGCGCGCAGGGCGTGCTGTTCAAGACCAAAACCGGCGAGCTTTCGGTTCGCGTCACACAGGTGCGTTTGCTGACCAAGGCGCTGCGCCCGCTGCCGGAAAAGTTTCACGGTCTGTCCGACCAGGAACAAAAATACCGCCAGCGCTATCTCGACCTGATCACCAACGAGGACGCGCGCAAGGTGTTCATCACGCGCACCAGGATTATCCAGGCGATACGCGAATTCTTCATACGCCACGGTTATCTGGATGTGGAAACGCCGATGATGCACCCGATCCCCGGCGGTGCGGCTGCCAAGCCGTTCGAGACGCACCACAACGCGCTGGACATGAAGATGTATCTGCGCATCGCGCCGGAACTGTACCTGAAGCGGCTGGTGGTGGGTGGTTTCGAGAAGGTGTTCGAGATCAACCGCAACTTCCGCAACGAAGGGCTGTCCACGCGCCACAATCCGGAATTCACGATGCTGGAATTCTACGAGGCATACCGAGACTATAAATACCTGATGGATTTCAGCGAGAGCCTGTTCCGCGAAGTGGCGCACAAGGTTCTGGGCAAAACGCTGATCAGCTATCAGGGCAGGGAATTGGACCTGGGCAAACCGTTCCATCGTTTGACGATGGTGCAGGCGATCCAGAAATATCATCCGCAGTTCACCACCGCGCAGTTGAACGACCGCGACTTCATGCTCAACGAACTGAAAGACCTGAAAGCCAAACACAAACCGGAAGACGGCATCGGCGGCCTGCAGTTGTCGCTGTTCGAGGAACTGGCCGAGGCACACCTGTTCGAGCCTACCTTCATCGTCGACTACCCGGTGGAAGTCTCCCCGCTGGCGCGCAGCAGCGACAAAAACCCGGAGATCACCGAACGCTTCGAACTGTTCATTGTCGGGCGCGAGATCGCCAACGGCTTCTCGGAATTGAACGACGCCGAAGACCAGGCCGCGCGCTTCGACGCGCAGGTCGCGGCGAAAGAAGCCGGCGACGAGGAGGCGATGTTCAAGGACAACGACTACGTGCGCGCGCTGGAATACGGCCTGCCCCCCACCGCCGGGGAAGGAATCGGCATCGACCGGCTGGTGATGCTGCTCACCGACAGCGCCAGCATACGCGATGTGATTCTGTTCCCGCAGATGCGTCCGGAATAATCAGGATGACAGAACCGCTGCGCCCGGCATGGGCGCGCCGCAAAGGAATCCAAGATTTTTTCTTCACTTTGTTTGGCAACTCTTGCCGGCAGCCGAATCCCGGACAAGGCGGTAGCAGCACCCCGTGCCGCGCGAATCGCCTGCCGACCCGACTGATTTTTATCACAGACAAACGGGCAAAAATCCTCTACTCTGTGCATTCCCCAACTTGCCCAAGGAGATCAAAATGAAAGTCAATGAAGGAACAATCGATCGCGCAGTACGCGTAATTGCCGGTCTGGTGCTGATCGGGCTGGCTGCCACCCATACCGTCGGCGCATGGGGCTGGATCGGCGTGCTTCCGCTCGTGACCGGCCTGGTCGGCATCTGCCCTGCCTATGCAATGCTCGGCATGAGCACCTGCCCGATGAAAAAATAATCATTGTCCATACCCCTGTTACACCCGGTAGCCCACAAGACCTATCGGGGATTTTTCGCCGGTGTTTTCGGATCGGGGCCGGAGGAATTCGCGGCGGCGCCTTTTACAAGCAATGATGCGCCACATTAGATTGCCGCGATGAACCGCATCCTGCTGTTATTCATACTGCTGCTCAGCGCCTGCGCATCGGTGCACAAAGATGTGCGCGCACCGGTCAGCGATGCCCCGGGCAATGACGTCACCTCCTATGCGCGCAGCCTGATCGGCATCCCATACAAATACGGCGGCAATTCTCCGCATGGCGGATTTGACTGCAGCGGTTTTGTCGACCATGTGTATCGTCACACGCTGGGTGTCGATTTGCCGCGCAGCTCCGACAAAATAAGCCGCTTCGGCCGCCCCGTCAGCGCCGGCCACCTGCGCCCCGGCGATCTGGTGTTTTTCAACACATTGCGGCGAAAATATTCACATGTGGGAATCTATCTCGGCGGCGACCAATTCATCCATGCCCCGAGCAGCGGCGGCAGGGTTCGAATTGAGAACATGCGGGAACCCTACTGGGAAAAGCGCTATAACGGCGCGCGGCGCATCACCTCGAGCGGCTAGATTTGCGGCGCGCATCCTGCAATGCCTCTGCCAGCTGGAACACCGACATCGCATAGTAGTCGCTGTTGTTATAGCTCCTGATGACATCGAAATTGCTGAAAGCCAGCCAGAACTCCTTCCCGTCGGCCAGCGTAAAATCAATCAATCGGGCTGTCAGTTCCTGGTCTGGAACAGGGTGCTCGCGGGCCACGATACCGGATGCTGACCACGCGGCGACAGTGCGCGGGGTGGAGATATCTCCCGGGCAAATATCTGCGCTTACCTGCACGCGCACCGCAACCGGCAGAGTCGCATCACCCTCCCGCAACTGCGCGGATTTATTGCGCATCACGCCGTTCCAGCCGTAACCCTTCAAATAACTGGCCACGCTGCCTATCGCATCGACGGGTTCATGCAGCAAATCGATTTTGTGATTGCCGTTGAAATCCACCGCGTAAGTGCGGTAGCTGCTGGGCATGAACTGCGGGATGCCCAGCGCGCCGGCATAGGATCCGCGCATCGCCAGCAAATCGAACTGCTGTTCGCGCGCCAGCAGAAGGTAATTCTCCAGCTCCTTGCGGAAAAACTCGGCGCGGGGCGGATAGTCAAAAGCCAGTGTAGTCAGTGCGTCCAGCGTGCGAAAACCGCCGACATCCTGCCCGTAAACAGTTTCAACACCGATCACCGCAAGGATGATTTCCTGCGGCACACCGTATTTCCGTTCCGCGGCCTGCAGGCTTCTCCGGTATTTTCTCCAGAATTTCAGGCCCAGGCTGATGCGTTCCGGATTAACGAAGGCCGCGCGATATTCCGGCCAGGGCTTGAGCGTGGCAGGACGCGAAATGGCCTCAATCACCACCGGCAATTGCTGCGCATGGTTAAATGCATTCACCAGTTCGGCCCGCTTGAATTTGTGCTTTGCGACCATCTCGTCAATAAATTCGGGAATACCCGGCAGGGTCGCAGCTGCTGCCGGATGAACCGCAAAAGACAGCAGCAGGAAAATCAAGTGGGCGGATTTCATGTTGTGCGGATTCTAACCGATGGATGCCAGACCGGCAGCCACTACTCTTCATCCCGGCATAAACTGCGCGCCGGCCGGCATCCGGATCGCGCCGTGTTTGATATCCCGCGCCGCGTAGCGGCAGACCGGCTTGCAAACCCCGCCGCCGGCGCCCCGCGCACCCCCACAATGCCGCCCGCCAGCGCCAAGTTCTCGCTACGATTTCATCCGCCATGTATACTTGCAGACCAAGCATTTTCACAAACATTTTCATTAGGCAGAAAGATTCATTCATGGACAAACCAGCGCAACATCATCGCCTCATCATCCTCGGTTCCGGCCCGGCCGGCTATACAGCCGCCGTTTATGCGGCGCGTGCCAACCTGAACCCGGTCTTGATTGCCGGCCTGGCCCAGGGCGGACAATTGATGACCACCACCGAGGTGGACAACTGGCCTGCCGATGCGATGGGTGTGCAAGGGCCGGAGTTGATGGAACGCTTCCAGCAGCATGCGGAACGTTTCAACACACGGATCATCTCCGACCATATCCACACCGCCAGGCTGCAGCAGAAACCGTTCCTGCTGGTCGGCGATGCGGGCAGCTACACCTGTGACGCGCTGATCATCGCCACCGGGGCCTCGGCGCAATATCTCGGCCTGCCTTCCGAGGAAGCCTTCATGGGCCGCGGTGTTTCCGGCTGCGCCACCTGCGACGGATTCTTCTATCGCGGCCAGGACGTCGCCGTGGTGGGTGGCGGCAATACCGCCGTGGAAGAGGCCCTGTATTTATCCAACATCGCCAGACACGTCACGCTGGTGCACAGGCGCGACACTTTCCGCGCGGAGCGCATCATGGTCGATCACCTGATGAAACGGGTGCAGGAGGGAAAGATTACCCTGCAACTGAACAGCACGCTGGATGAGGTTCTCGGCGATGCCAGCGGTGTGACCGGCATGCGCGTCAAACTGGCGCAAGGCGGCGAAAAGAAGGACATTCCGCTGTCCGGCGTATTCATCGCCATCGGCCACAAACCCAACACCGACATCTTCGCCGGGCAGCTGGAGATGATCAACGGCTATATCCAGACGCACGGCGGCTCGCAGGGCAATGCCACGGCGACAAGCATTTCCGGGGTATTCGCCGCAGGCGATGTGCAGGACCAGATTTATCGCCAGGCAGTCACCAGCGCGGCGACGGGCTGCATGGCGGCGCTGGATGCCGACAAGTATCTCGCGACGCTGGGCAAAGTGTAAGCGGGATTCTTACACGATGCGGGAGACATTGTGAAAAAAACTCCGCCATCCAAACCCGGCAATATCTCGCCCGACGACGCCGCGCTGTTCCGTGCGGCGGTCGGAACAGTGCGGCCGTTACCGGAGCAAAGCCGCATCGCCCCCCGACCCGCCCCGCGAAAACCGCTGTTTGTCGAGGCCGCCACGAAACCGGCCATTCCCGATACGCTGTCGGACGGGTGTGCTGCCCAAAATTTTTCGGACTTTGCGGCCCATGATGCACCTGAAGAATATTTGAGCGATGGCCTGTCGCGCATGACCTTGCGCAAACTCAAGCGCGGGAACTGGCCGATCCAGGACAGCCTGGACCTGCACGGCAATAACAGCGATGCTGCGCGCAAATTGTTGCAGGAATTTCTGCATGAGGCGACGCAGCGGGAATTGCGCTGTGTATTGGTGATACACGGGAAGGGGCTGAACAGCCGGGAAGGCGGGGCGGTTCTGCGCAAACTGGCCCGCCACTGGCTTGCTCAACATGCGCGGGTGCTGGGATACTGCGATGCACTGCCAAAAGACGGCGGCAGCGGCGCAGCACTGGTTCTGCTAAAGGCGGGTCATTAATTCTTTTTACCCATCACGTATCTCAGGTATTCAAAGAACATCTCGCACCAGTCCTGGTCGTTATCCTTGAGCGATTGGAGCAATTTCTGCACTTCCGTCACGGGCCATCTGGGGTTGAAGGCAACCAGCATGTTCTCGGGGTAAAGCTTCAACGATGTGCCGAGCCGGTTCGCCATTTTGGCTATCCCGTTGAGCATCAACGCGATATCCTTGTCGGACTCGATTTCCGCCGTCAGATCCCCGTAGATCCTGGGATTCTGCTTGGTGAATTCGATGAACCTGGTGAGTATGTAAAAGAATTCGCCTTTATTCTCCTTGCCCACCGGGTCGCCCATCATAAACGGTGCTACCGACAATTCCAGCCAGTAATAGCCCAATTTCGGATTGCGATGCTTGGATACGCTGATGTAACCGTTGCGCGCCTTGGCGCGTTGAATACAATCTTCCAGCAGCAGTTTTTCCGAACCGCGCGTGGCGATCTCCTTGCCGTCGAGTACGCCGGGTTTGAACATGAAGAAATCCGGGAATTCTTCGTAAACCTTTCCGGAGTGGTTGTGATCACGATAATAGGTATTGAAGAGCTTCAATACCATCGCGGCATTTTTTTCAACATCGTAATAGATCTGATTGGCAACGGCGCCAGCATTGCTGTCCAAAATACCCCCCGTACTTCAACAATTTGCTACAACGTATCGGGTTGCAATCATACCTCCACATGCTAGACTTGTCTGCGCTTTCATCCGGATTCTTTGGCATCCGGATTCTTTGGGACAAATTTTATTCCAAACACAAACCTTTAAGACAGGAATGCCTGCAATGAACAAATACCTGGGTTTTTTTCTGCTGCTGGCCTGCACCAACTCCTTTGCCGCAATCAGCAAGTGGGTGGACGCGGATGGGCAGGTGCATTATTCCGACCAGGCTCCACCGTCCGACGTACGGCAAAAAACCCTGCGCGCAGCCGACGAAACCGGAGATACCCAAGATGCCAGTGGCGTCGCAGCGCCCAAAACCCTGGCCGAACGCGAAGCCGATTTGAAAAAGGCCGAGATCGCCAAGAAGGAAGCGGCCGCCAAGGCTGCGCAACAGCAGGCTGCCGCGGCTGCCGAACAGGCCAATTGCACCAACGCACGGCAAAACCTGAGTACCCTGCAATCGGGCATACGTATAATGGAAACTGATGCGAATGGCCAACCCGGCTACATGGATGATAGTCAGCGCGCGCAACGCGTCGCAAAAGCCCAAAGCGACATCAGCACTTACTGCAAATAAGCATCCATCCGCCTATTCTTTTATCTCCAACTAACGGAATAACGCGCTGTTTTCCCGGATGACGACCGCCTCGTTATGCTCTTCGTCCTTTGCGCCATAGACGAGCGTCACGGCACCCTTGTCCAGCTCTAGCTTCAACAGTCGGATTTGCTCGCTGTTGCCCTTGAGTTCGGCGAGATACCGTTCCTTGAATTGTTCCCACCTGCCCGGGTCGTGGCCAAACCACTTCCGGAGTTCCGTGCTGGGAGCAATGTCTTTGAGCCACAGATCAACGCCTGCTTTTTCCTTTGTTAAACCGCGCGGCCACAGCCTGTCCACCAGGATACGCCTGCCGTCATGCTTGTCCGGCTGTGCATATACCCTTTTGATCCTGATTTCCATGGTTTTCTTAAGCCGCTATCAGTAGCCCCAGAATTCTTCCGTGCGGATATTTTTATCGTCGACACCCGCTTCGCCCAGCATCTCTTGCATCGCATTCACCATCGCGGGCGGGCCATCAATGTAGTAGATGGGGAGAGTCAGATCATCAATGGATTTCAGGAGCATGGCCTTGCTGATAAACCCCGTTTCCCCATGCCACTTGCGGCTGGACTCTTTCATCCGCGTCATTGTGCCGACAAAGGTGTAGTTTGGATTTGTGTCGTGTGATTCCATCAACTCATCCAGAAATGCCGCATCTTCCGGCCTTCTATTGGAATAGAAGACAAGGATCCGGTGCGGAACCTGGTCGTGAACAGCCTGAAGAACAATGCTTCTCACAGGCGTAACGCCAATACCGCCGGTAAGAAAAACGGCTGGAATGTCCACATCATTATGGAGCGTGAACGAGCCACGGGGAGCATCCAGAGTGACTTCCGTGCCAGGCTCCATGGTTTTTAATACCCGCTTGAACGCAGTGTCACGCATCCGTGTCGCCAACATAAGATCGCTTTCGTAAGGGGCGCTCGCCAAAGATAATGTTCGGGTGTCGCCTTCTGCGTCAGTTTCAGCGGGGTTGATCAGGGTGAAATCCGCAGACTGGCCTGCCTTGTAGGTGAACCCCTGCGGTTTTTCAAAATAGAACGCCATCGTTCCGGCAGCGATTTCCTGTTTGCGTTTTAATCTGACTTTGTAGACCGGCATGGCGAAATTCCCCTTAAATTTCGTTGGAATATAGCGCACGCAACAACGCCATGCGCAGTGTCATTCGTCTTCGCGCGAAACTGTGCTGCTCTTCAAGAATACAAGTGTTGCCTGCTGATTCTTCAGAGTCCAGAGACGCAGCAGTTCGCACATTTCCGCCGACGAACCGAGAAAAGCACACTGAATCTGCGCGGCGAACTCCCGGGCAAACTCGCCGATAAACTCTATCTCGTCACGTTCCAGAAACGATTGAACAAGGTTCGCGGCAATCTTGCGACATTGCGGCTCGAATGCTTCCATGCGTTCCCGGGTCAAAATAGCGTTCAATAATGCGCCGCTACTCGGCATGTTCGGGGAGATCCATTCCGTTAGGAACGAAAAAATGTCTGGATACGACACTACTGAAAGTGCCGTGATCATTCAGTACGCGGACGATATCCTCGTGCATGAACAAGTATCTCCCCAGAAAGTCGCTGTAAGCGACCGGACGCCGCCCGCGCATCTCATCGCAGGCTGCACGCTGATCGCGAAGGACAGCATCTGATTTCGGGTCCCAATCCTGTTGAAACACATCGTTCATGGTCATTCCTTCCCTAGTCAGGCTACTCACCTCTATATTGTACGCCCTCATTAATCACTAAGGGCTGCGCGTAGCGTGGCATGTCGAAGGGGCGAAGGAATCACGCCTTGATTTAATCGGTGTCTCATTGGAGATTGTGGCCAAACGTTCTGATGGTCGGCAGGCAAAACCGGAACCGGGTATTTCCGGTTTGCACAGGCCAACTACAAAACCGCTTCCGCCCACAGGTCATGTTCATCTGAATCGGTGATTTTCACCTCGACGAAATCGCCAACACTGAGTTGCTGGCCGTTTTCGACGTATACCAGACCGTCGATTTCCGGCGCATCGGCTGAACTGCGCGCGATCGCGCCGTCTTCATCGACCTCGTCCACCAGCACGGTAATGGTCCGGCCGATTTTCCGTTTGAGGCGTTCCGCGCTGATTTTCTCCTGCAGCAACATCAGCTTCGCCAGCCGCTCCTGCTGCACTTCAGGCGGTATGTGATCCGGCAGAGCGTTGGCCACCGCACCGTCCACCGGCGAATAGGCGAAAGCGCCAACCCTGTCCAGTTGGGCCTGCTCAAGAAAACCCAGCAGTTCCGCAAACTCCTCCTCGGTTTCGCCGGGGAAGCCGACGATAAAGGTGCTGCGCAGCGTGATATCCGGGCAGATCTCGCGCCATTTCCTGATGCGCGCCAGCACATTCTCGCTGCTGGCCGGGCGTTTCATCAGCTTCAGGATACGCTGGCTGGCATGCTGGAACGGGATATCCAGGTACGGCAGGATTTTCCCCTGCGCCATCAGCGGGATTACTTCATCCACATGCGGGTACGGATACACATAATGCAATCTCACCCACGCGCCGAGTTCCCCCATCGCGCTTGCCAGCTCTGTCATGCGGCTCTTGAGCGGCTTGCCGCCCCAGAAGCCGGTGCGGTATTTGATGTCCACACCGTAGGCACTGGTGTCCTGCGAGATCACCAGCAATTCCTTCACGCCCGCGTTGACCAGACTTTGCGCTTCCTGCATCACATCACCGACCGGGCGGCTGACCAGATCGCCGCGCAGGCTGGGAATGATACAAAAGGTGCAGCGATGATTGCAGCCCTCGGAAATCTTCACATAGGCGTAATGTTTTGGCGTGAGCCGGATACCCTGGGTGGGCACCAGATCCATGTAGGGGTCGTGCAGCCTGGGCAGATGCAGATGCACGGCGGACATCACCTCGTCGGTGGCGTGCGGCCCGGTGACAGCGAGCACGCTCGGGTGAGCCTGCTTCACCACATCGCCCTTCGCCCCCAGACAACCGGTCACGATCACCTTGCCGTTTTCCGCCAGCGCCTCGCCGATCGCATCCAGCGATTCCGCAACCGCGCTGTCGATGAAACCGCAGGTGTTGACCACCACCAGATCGGCATCCTGGTAACTGGCGGAGATCAGATAACCCTCGGCGCGCAGGCGGGTCAGGATGTGCTCGGAATCCACGGTCGCCTTCGGGCAACCGAGCGAGACGAAACCGACTTTTGGGGGGGAAGTTTTAGTCATCGCAGAATCCCGGTATTCATTCGGCCACAAAAAACTGGACCAGCACAATGGAAGATATTCCCAGTGCGATCAGCGCGACCTGCTCCAGCGTGTCGCGCAGGGTGGTGCGTTTATGCAATCCCGGGATCAGGTCGGCAACCGCGACATAGATCATGCTCGCCGCGGCCAGGGCCAACAGAACCGGGACGATGCCCTGCATCGAGCGCAACGCGTAATAAGCCAGCACGCCACCCAGAAAAGTGGCCAGGCTGGACACCAGATTAACCAGCAAAGCCTGGGCCTTGGTGTAACCGGAATGCAGCAGTATCATGAAATCGCCCACTTCCTGTGGAATCTCATGGGCGATGATTGCCAGCGCGGTGACGATGCCCAGATGCTTGTCGGCCAGAAATGCCGCGGCGATGATGATGCCATCCACGAAGTTGTGAAAGGTGTTGCCCACCATGATCATCGTGCCGCTGCGCCCGTGCGAACTCGGTTCGACCGGATCGTGGGCTTCGCAATGATCATGGTGGCAATGGCGCCACAACAGCAGTTTCTCCAGCGTGAAAAACAGCAATATGCCCCCCAGCACGGCGCCGCTAACCACTGAAACACTGGCGCTCAACCTGAGCGCCTCGGGCAAAATCTCGAGAAATGCCGCGCCCAGCAACGCGCCGATGGCGTAACTGACCAGCGAATTCACCCAATGCGCGCGGGCATTCAGGGCGAACAGGGCGGCGCATGACACGCTCAATATTCCGCCGAAAATGCTGGCAGTGATGATCCACAACAAAACGCTCACGGGAATTATTCAGAAAATTACGGGCGCGGATTATACCAAAGATTGACGGCCAGCCCCGGCTATTCCAGCCAGACAAAAGTTCCCATGCGCCCGGTTGTGCCATCGCGGCGATACGAGAAAAACCGTTCGCGCTCGCGATAGGTGCAGTACCCGCCACCGTATATCCCGGTGATCCCCAGCGCGTTGAGACGCAATCTGGCCAGCGCGTAGATATCGGCAAACCATTTGCCTTGCTGGCCGGGGACGAATGCCGCCGATGCTTGCGGCTGCCTGTCAACAAATGCGGTGCGGACTTCTGCGCCCACTTCAAAGGCCTCCCGGCCTATGGCCGGACCCAGCCACGCAATGATATTTTTTGGCGCAATATCCATCGCCTGCACGGCAGCTTCGATCACCCCGGCCGCCAGCCCTTTCCAGCCGGCATGTACCGCACCGACCACACTGCCCTGTGAATCGCACAGCAACAGCGGCAGGCAATCCGCGGTCAGCACCACGCACACCGCTTCGCGATGCCTGGCGATGCAGGAGTCGGCCCGTGGCAGACAGCCTGCCATATCCGCATTCACCACCTGAATGCCATGCACCTGCTCCAGCCATACCGGCTCGCTGGGCAGCAGGGTGTTGAGCAACATGCGGTTGCGCGCCACAACCAGCGGCGCATCCCCGACATGGTCGCCCAGATTGAGGCTGTCGTAGGGCGCATCACTGAAACCGCGCAGGCGGGTGGTCTGCAGGGCTTTGACACCGGCGGGCGCGGGCCAGTCGGGGATGATCAGGTGTTCAGGCAGGCTCATCCGCGATTATCTTTATCTGTTGCAGCAATTGCACCATGTCTTGCGGCAACGGCGCATGCCATTCCATCATTTCGCCACTAACCGGATGCTCCAGTCCGAGGCGGGTGGCATGCAATGCCTGGCGCGGAAAACCACCCAGCAATTCGCGCAGCTTCGGCACGCATTTTTGCGGGCCCTTGAGATACACGCTGTCACCCACCAGGGGATGGCCTATCCTGGCCAAATGCACGCGTATCTGATGGGTGCGCCCGGTTTCCAGGCGGCAGCGCAGCAGCGTGCAACTGGGAAACTTTCTTTCGATCTGATAATGCGTGACCGCGGGCTTGCCGCTTTCCACGACGGCCATTTTGACGCGCTGGGTGGGATGGCGCCCGATCGGCGCATCCACCTTGCCGGCCCTGGCAAGCTCGCCATGCACCAGGGCCAGGTATTCGCGCTGCACGCTGCGCGCCTCCAGTTGCCGCACCAGCGCGGTTTGCGCGGCCAGGGTTTTGGCCACCACCAGCAAGCCGCTGGTATCCTTGTCCAGCCTGTGCACGATGCCGGCGCGCGGCACGCCAGCCAGCTGCGGAGCGTGATGCAGCAAGGCGTTGAGCAGCGTGCCTTCCCAGTTTCCGCTGCCGGGATGTACCACCAGCCCGGCCGGCTTGTTGATCACCAGCAGCGCATCATCTTCATGCATGATTTCGAGCGCGATGTCCTCCGCCAGATAGGGTTGCTCGGCGGGATGGACTTGCGGCAACACTTCAAGCTTTTCCCCTCCCCACAGTTTTTGCTTGGTAGTGGCATCTGCACCGTCCACTTTGACCAGCTGCCGGGCGATCCATTCCTGCAAGCGGCTGCGTGAATACTCGGGCATGAATTTAACCAGTGCCTGGTCCAGCCGCAATCCTGCGTAATCATCGGGAACGGTGAAACGCACCGGCGCCGGAACAGCGGGGTGGACG
The DNA here is from genome assembly GCA_027311105.1 of Gallionella sp. GTDB lineage: Bacteria > Pseudomonadota > Gammaproteobacteria > Burkholderiales > Gallionellaceae > Gallionella. Next base: position 38,451 of record DAICZN010000071.1, on the reverse strand, counting down.
TTGGCGGCAGATTCGCCAAGTGCAGGCGATCTGCCAGCTTGTTGTGAACTTGCAGAATCCCCATGCCTACCTTTGGTATAATCGCCCGAATTATTTTTTGGATGTGTCATGCGCCATAGTTTAGCCGTATTTCTGTTGCTTACGTTAACCGCCTGCAGTTTGTTCGAATCCAAGCCGGATCTCGACACCACGGCAAAAACGTCATCAGTCGAAGAAATGTATTTCACCGCGAAGAAAAGCCTTGATGAGGGAAACTATGAGGATGCCCTCAAGGAATTTGAATCCCTGCAGTCGCATTATCCATACGGACGCTTTGCGCAACAGTCGCAACTGGAGATTGCATTCATCTATTACAAGCAGAAGGAGGCTGAATCCGCCATTTCCGCCGCTGATCGCTTCATCAAACAATACCCGAACAATACCCACGTTGACTACGCCTATTATGTGAAAGGGCTGGCCAACTTCAACCAGGATATCGGCATGTTCGGCATGAAGTTCGGGGAAGACACCACAGAACGAGACCCGAAAGCGTCCCAGGAGTCATTTTCCGCATTCAAGGATCTGGTGACGCGCTTTCCTGCCAGCAAATACGCCGACGATTCCAGGTTGCGCATGCAATACCTGCTCAACTCCCTGGCAAAGTATGACATCCATGTTGCCAGTTACTACTTGCGCCGCGGGGCAGATGTCGCCGCGGTAAACCGTGCCACAGCCGTGCTGTCGCTTTACCCCAATTCCCCCTCATCCCGGGATGCGCTGGTGATCCTGGTAAAAGCCTATGACGCTTTGGGAATGAAGCAGCTGCGTGACGATGCGCAACGGGTGTTGAACATGAACTATCCGCTATTCATCGCCGGCCAGGCAAACCAGTCCGGCGACAAAACCCGGTAACGGTCATGGAATCGACACATACTCGCACCATGCTTTCGAGATGAAATTTTGCAGCCTGTGCGGTTCCATAGTTGAACTGCGAATCCCGCCGGATGATAACCGGGCCCGCCATGTATGCATTTCCTGCGGTGAAGTCCATTATCAAAACCCCAAATTGATCGTGGGCGCCATCCCGGTTTGGGAGGATAAAATCCTGCTGTGCCGCCGCGCGATCGAACCCCGCCACGGATTCTGGACATTGCCTGCCGGTTTCATGGAGAACGGTGAAACAACTGTGGAAGCCGCCGCACGCGAAACCCTGGAAGAAGCCAATGCGCAGGTATCCATCGGCGAGTTATATACCCTGTACAACCTGCCCTACATCAACCAGGTGCATCTGTTGTTCCGCGCCAGCCTGCTGAATCCGGATTTCTCCCCCGGCGTGGAAAGCCTGGAAGTGCAATTATTCACGGAGCAGGACATCCCCTGGGATGCGCTGGCTTTCCGCCCGGTGCGTTTTTCCCTGCAGCATTATTTCGCCGACCGCCGGACAGGCACCTTCCATTTTCGCATCGGAGACCTGTTGCCGCCCGGCAAATTGGGTTAACAGCTTTGCGTCTGACTTCATTCCAGCTAAACTTCGGTTCGCCCACCTGCCCTATATAACAACGATGAACCGAATTCGAACCCTTGCGCTGAATATAATTCTGCTTACTGGATCACTGTTTGTCACCGGTTGCGCGGGCGCGCACAATCCGGACGACCCGCTGGAACCGCTCAACCGCGGCATATACAAATTCAACGACAAGCTGGACAAAGCCGTCCTCAAACCCGTCGCCAAAGGCTACACTGCCGTGATGCCGGCATTTGCCAGAATCATGGTGTCCAACTTCTTTTCCAATCTTGACGATGTGGTCGTGACGACCAACGATCTGCTGCAGTTCAAACTGGTGCAGGGATTTTCTGACGGCATGCGTTTCTTTGTGAACACCACGATCGGTGTTTTCGGGCTGATTGACGTCGCCTCCGTCGGCAGCCTGAAAAAACACAACGAGGATTTTGGCCAGACGCTGGGGAAATGGGGAATAGGCAACGGCCCTTACCTCGTTCTGCCACTCTTCGGCCCAAGCACCTTGCGCGACAGCGCGGGGCTGTATGCTGACAGCTATGCAAGCCCGATTTACCAGATCAAAGACATCACCGTGCGCAACCAGACCTACATCGCCAGGGGAATCAACGTGCGCGCGGGCCTGCTGGACCAGGAGAAAGTCCTGGATGAGGCGATGATAGATCCCTACGAATTTACCAGGGACAGTTACCTGCAGTACCGGAAAAACCTGGTGTATGACGGCAATCCGCCACCGACCCGATATGACGATGAGGACACGACCAAGCCCTAGCCTGACGCGGCCTCCGGGCTCTCAACGGGTTGTGTTTCGCAATCTTCCAGCCGCACATAACAACAGGGCCCGCATCGCGGGCCCTGTTGTTATGTATCGCCGTATTACCGCAGCGCTTATTGCCCGCTGCGCAGTGCGGCGATACGCTCGTCCAGCGGAGGATGGGTCATGAATATCCTTGCGAACGCGTGACCGCCGGAGATGCCGAACGCGGCAATTTTTTCCGGCAGCGCGGTCTGCTCATGGTTGGCCTTGAGCCGTTCCAGCGCGGCGATCATCTTGTTGCGCCCGGCCAGGCGGGCTCCGCCCGCATCGGCCCTGAATTCCCGCCGGCGCGAGAACCACATCACGATGATGCTGGCGAGTATGCCCAGCACCAGTTGCGCCGCGATCTCGGCAACGAAGGCGCCGATCCCGGGGCCGTTACGCTCGTCATTCTTGAGCAGCACGCGATCCACGAAGTAACCGAACAGCTTGGCGAAAAAGATCACGAAGGTATTCACCACGCCCTGGATCAGCGCCAGCGTCACCATGTCGCCATTGGCGACATGGCTCATCTCATGCCCCAGCACGGCCTCCACCTCATCCTTGCTCATGCTGTGCAGCAAGCCCGTGCTCACCGCCACCAGCGCGTCGTTGCGGTTCCATCCGGTGGCAAAGGCGTTCGCATCGGGTGCATCGTAGATCGCCACTTCAGGCATGCAGATCCCGGCGGCCGCGGCATGCCGGCTCACCGTATCCACCAGCCAGCGCTCGGTCGGGTCGACCGGATTTTCGATCACCCGGGCGCCGACCATGCGCCTGGCAGACCATTTGGATATCGCCAGCGAAACCAGCGAGCCGGCAAAACCGATCACCGCGGAAATCACCAGCAGTGCATTGAAGTTTATGCCGCCGCTTGCGTCCAGCCAGCGATCGACACCGAGCAGCCGCAGGGTGATGTTGATCACGAACACCACCGCCAGGTTGGTCAGAACGAACAGGAATATTCTTTTCATGAATATATAATCTCCATAGTCTACGATGTCGAATTGCGCATGCAGCGCACCATCACGATCAGCCGCAGTGATCAGCCACAGCGCCCCGTATAACTGGGGGATTTCCGCAGAATTTCAAGGGCTGTTTCAATAGTGATAAACTTGCCCCGGTTCGATCGCCTGCCCGAGGTTAAATTGCAAGAATTGCTCAATCACCCCGCCGTACAAGCAGGCCTGGCGCCATTTCTCGCCGCGCTGGCCAGCGCCGGATTATTCCGGCGCCCAAGGCTGGGCGGCCTGGCCATCATCGCCGGATTTATTGTCATGGTTTACCTGGCCAGCGACTTCACCTTCGCACCGCTCACCGCCGCGCGAAAAATCGTGCTCCTGGGTCTGGTCAGCGCCTCGCTGGGCTTGCTGCTCACTTTATTCAAGTTACGCCGGCTGGTATCCCTGCTCCCCCTGCTCGGAGGAGCCGCTGCCATCTGGACGGCACAGCGAATTCTCCAGCAGCATCCCGCTCATATAGTGCTGTTGTGGGGCGCGGGTTGTGCGGCCTATGTCGCGATCCTGGTTTGGGGCATGGACAGTCTTGAAAATGACCCCGCACGTGCCGCCACTGCAGCTACCGCGCTGGGCATGGGCACGGGAGGCTCGGCACTGGTCGGCGCATCGGCACTGCTCGGCCAATTCGGTTTGGCGCTCGGATCAGCCGCTTCTGCCTACCTGCTAATCCATATGTTCAGCAACAAGGCATTGCACGCCGGACGAATATTTACCCTGCCGCTGTCGCTGATTGCCGGGTTGACCGGCTGCATTGCAGTGTTAAGCGCAAAGCTTCCCTGGTACGCACTGCCTGTACTTGCGGCGATACCAATGGCCGCCTTGCTGATGCCATTGCCGAGGCAGTCACTCAGGATGCAAAGCCTGCTGCTCGCACTGCCGGCTTTCGCGCTGGCCGGTGGCGCGATTTACATGACCTGGCGCACAGCCGGAGACGTTCCATTTTAGTTCACGGCCAGGCGCCTGCCCGATTCACTTTCAGCCGGGCGGACAGCATGGAATCCGCCGGCATATTCTGCCTGACCTATCCGGTTTTTAATTGGTGACAGGGCGGCATGATAAAGAAACACCTGACTGGCGGAATGAAATATTGCCCTATAATCCGCGCACCCTTACGCTACCCACGCCAGACGTAACATGCTTGCCTACCTGCTGCGCCGCATTCTTTACGCGATACCGATCCTGATCGGGGTGAACCTGCTCACCTTCGCGTTGTTTTTTGTGGTGAACACCCCCGACGATATGGCGCGCATGCAGCTGGGCATAAAGCGCGTCACCCCGGATGCGATTGCGAAATGGGAACACCAGCATGGCTATGACAAACCATTGTTGCTGAACTTTTCTGCCAGCGGCACAGGCAAGATCAGCGACACGATCTTCTGGCAGAAGTCAGCCAGCATGTTTGTGCTCGACTTCGGCTATTCCGATGACGGCCGCGACATCGGCCGCGAGATCTCGACACGCATGGGACCGAGTCTGGCAATCGCGCTGCCGACCTTTCTGGTCGGCCTGGCGGTTTATGTCAGCTTCGCGCTGCTGATGACGCTGTTTCGCGGCACCGCGCTGGACATCGCGGGAGTGGGGTTGTGTGTGCTGCTGATGTCCGTCTCGGCTTTGTTCTACATCATCGGCGGGCAGTTTGTCGTGAGCAAACTGTGGCATCTGGTGCCCATTTCCGGCTACGAAAGCAACCTGGGCGCCGTCAAATTCGTGGTGCTGCCTGTTTTCATCGGGGTAATCGGCAGCATCGGTTCCAGCAGCCGCTGGTATCGCACCATCTTCCTAGAGGAAATCGGCAAGGACTATGTGCGCACCGCCCGCGCCAAGGGTTTGTCGGAAATGGGGGTACTGTTCCGCCACGTGCTGAAGAACGCGATGATCCCCATCCTTACCGGCGTGGTTGTCGTCATCCCCTTGCTGTTCATGGGCAGCCTGCTCACCGAGGCGTTTTTCGGCATTCCGGGCCTGGGCAGCTACACGATAGACGCGATAAATGCCCAGGACTTCAGCGTCGTCCGCGCAATGGTGTTTCTCGGCTCGCTGCTGTACATCGCCGGCCTGATACTCACCGATATCTCCTACACCATCGTGGATCCCCGGGTAAGGCTGCAATGAGTTTCATGCCGGTCATCCTGTGGAGCGACGCGCTGGTATTTTTGCTGCTCGCGGCTGGGATATCCTGTGCCTGGTACGTGCGCCGGCACGAACATCTGCTGCTGCCGTGGCAGCGCGTGGCGCAAAATCCAACCGCGATGGTGTCATTGCTGGTCTTGTCTTTATTCCTGCTGGTCGGGCTGCTGGACACGCTGCACTACCGGATCCTGTTGCCGGAAAACGATAACGGCCAAAAGGTCTACTCTCCCGAGGTGCTGAGCGTTTTCGACAAGTTGCTTGCGCCGTTGCGCACGCATACCGAGAAAACCTATTCCGCGCCGCTGGCGATGATCCTGTACGCCAAGGAAAATATCAGCGAGGCGAACGGCCTGGTGTCGCGCGAGTATCCGCGTTTGCGCTACGGGGGCGCGCACCTGTCCGGTCCGCAGCAGCGTGACGGCGATGTGTTGAAGCGAGGACTGTCGGGTGCGCTGGCGGGGTTGCTGGCGGGGCTGTTGATTGCGCTGGCCGGCAGGCGCCCGCTGGCCGGGCGCGGCTGGCCGGTGCGCCCCCTGCTGATCGCCACGCTCATTATCTCCGCCGTTATCGGCATGACTGCCGGTCTGGCTTGCGCATATCACGTGCTCGGCACCGACAAGGTCGGGCAGGATGTGCTGTATTTGTCGCTGAAGAGCATACGAACAGGACTGATCATCGGCACCGTGACGACACTGGTCACTTTGCCGCTGGCTTTGCTGCTGGGTATCGCGGCGGGATATCTGCGCGGCTGGGTGGATGACGTGATCCAGTACATCTACACCGTGCTGAGCTCCATACCCAGCGTGCTGCTGATCGCGGCGGCGGTGCTGATGATGCAGGTGACCATAGATACGCATCCGCAGTGGTTCGACACCTCCGCGTCGCGCGCCGACCTGCGCCTGGTGTTCTTGTGCCTGATACTCGGGGTCACCAGCTGGACAGGATTGTGCCGCCTGTTGCGCGGCGAAACGCTCAAGCTGCGCGAGATGGAATACATCCAGGCGGCGCAGGCGTTTGGCGTTCCCTCATTGCGCATCCTCACGCGCCACATCCTGCCGAACGTGATGCACATCGTGCTGATTTCGCTGGTGATGGATTTCAGCGGGCTGGTGCTGGCCGAGGCAGTGCTGTCTTATGTCGGTGTAGGCGTCGACCCCTCAATGATCAGCTTCGGCACGATGATCAATGCGGCGCGCCTGGAAATGGGGCGCGACCCGGTAGTCTGGTGGGCGCTGGCCTCCGCCTTCGGCTTCATGCTGGCGCTGGTGCTGGCAGCCAATCTGTTTGCCGATGCGGTGCGCGATGCGTTCGACCCGCGCCTGAATCACAGCGCGACGGCGGCTTGATGAACAGCATCCTCAGCGTCTCGGGTTTGATTACACAGTTGCGCAACGGGGCGCGCATCGTCGACGACATTTCGTTCGGCATCAATGCGGGCGAAACCTATGCGCTGCTGGGGGAATCCGGCTGCGGAAAATCGATGACTGCTCTGTCGCTGCTGCGCCTGTTGCCCGATGGTGTGGTTCGTGCAGGCGGGACCGCGCAACTGGATGGGGTGGACCTGTTCGGTTTGCGCGAAAGCGATATGCGCGCAGGGCGCGGCGGGACCTCGGCAAGGATCTTCCAGGAACCTGGGCGGAGCCTGAACCCGGGGATGACAGTGGGCGCCCAGATCGCCGAAGTACTGGCATTGCACCGGGACATGCGCGGCATGGCCGCACAACAGCGCTGCATTGAATTGCTGGATCAGGTGGGCATACCCGATGCGGCGCGGCGCGTGACCGAATATCCAATGCAGCTTTCAGGCGGAATGAAGCAGCGCGTGATGATCGCCATGGCGCTGGCCGGACAGCCGAAATTATTGGTCGCCGACGAGCCGACCACCGCGCTCGATGTAACCACACAGGCACAGGTGCTGCAGCTGCTGCGCGACACGCAGTCGGCCAGCGGCATGTCTATATTGCTGATCACCCACGACCTGGGCGTGGTCGCGCAAATGGCGCATCAGGCGGGTGTGATGTATGCCGGCCAGATCGTTGAACAGGCAAGTCGCGCGCAATTGCTGTCCCGGCCCTTGCACCCCTACACGCAAAAATTGCTGGCCGCCTTGCCCGATGCTAACCAGCGCAACCGGGCGCTGGCCGCGATTCCCGGCAGCGTTCCGGCGCTGGGCAGCATCACCCGTGGTTGCCGGTTTGCCGCACGTTGCGATCAGGCATGGGCATTGTGCAACGAACAAACGCCGGCCTGGACGGTTCTGAGTGACGGTCACGGGGTGCGCTGCCATCTTTATGGAAATCCAGGACCAAGGACTGAGAACTCAGTCCTCAGTCCTCAGTCCTCAGTCCTCAACCCTCAGTCCTCAACCGTCAGTCCTCAGCCCTCATCCCTTTTGCAAGTCAAAGACTTGCGCGTCCACTTCCCCATCCGCAAAGGTATCCTGCAAAGAGTGGTCGGGCGGGTAAAGGCTGTAGATGGCGTGTCGCTGGAAATTCCGCAGGGACGGACACTGGCATTGGTGGGCGAATCCGGGTGCGGCAAGACCACGCTGGGCAAGGCGCTGCTGCAATTGATCCCGCCCACCGCTGGCAGCGTGCAATTTGCCGGGCACGAATTGACCGGACTTGGCGCCCGAAAATTGCGTGCCCGGCGCTCCACGATGCAGATGGTATTTCAGGACCCCTATGCTTCGCTCAATCCCAAGATGCGTGTCGCTGAAATTCTGGAAGAAGGCATGACCGCGCTGGGGCTCCATGGCGACAGCTCTGCACGCCAATCGCTCGTGGACTCGCTGCTCGACCAGGTCGGTCTGGCGCGCATTTCAAAGTGGCGCTATCCGCACGAGTTCTCCGGGGGGCAACGGCAACGAATCGCGATCGCCCGCGCTCTTGCCGTATCGCCCCGGTTGCTGATTTGCGATGAACCAACCAGCGCGCTGGACGTATCGGTGCAGGCGCAAATCTTGAACCTGCTGAAGTCATTGCAGCAGGAATTGGGCTTGAGCTATTTGTTCATCACGCACAATCTTGCGGTGGTGGAATATCTGGCGCATGAAGTATGCGTGATGTATCTGGTGCGCATCGTTGAACGCGGCACGGCAGAGGAGGTATTGCGCAAGCCCAGGCATCCTTACACCCAGGCACTATTGTCCGCCGTACCCCGCATTGACGGAGCACAGACAGAACGCATCAGGCTTGAAGGAGACCTGCCCTCCCCCGCCAATCCTCCTCCGGGCTGCCATTTTGCGCCGCGCTGTTCGCATGCCACGGAGCTATGCCGGCGTGTCTATCCCGAAAATAAAATGTTCTCGTCCACGCATGGCGCACATTGCCACCTGTATCCGGATATTCCTGACTGACTGTCGGCAATGTTGCTTGCCGGCCAGGCGAAGGCTGGGATTCGCATTCTGCAGGCAAGGCCATTTTGGGCGGCGTGCATAACGGCTGTTTTTGCGGTGCTGCAAGGAGTGACTAGCCAGGAGGGGTGTTGGGGATGTGGCCACCGGTTCAGTTCATTTTCGGCAAAGCTGCCGTCACGAAGCTATATCTTCTCGCCGGGCTGTTGTTGATTTCGCTGTTTTCAGCACTCTTCAGGAACGCGCAAGCGTCCTCCTGCGATGCCCGGTTGTTCTTCGAGCCCCCGTTTCCGCAACCGCAATAGATTGGCCGGGCCTGATTATTTTCAACGGGCCGTTCCATTGTCTCAGCCTGGCAACACTGACATGATAGCGATGCGCAATACCGGACAGGGTTTCGCCCCTGCGCACAACGTGCCTGACAGCACGGGACAGGTCGTCTGCGGCAAGATGCATATTGAAGGCTTCAAATGGATTTTCGGTGTCTTCGCCGTTAATCGGCACCAGCAGGGTTTGGCCGGTGCTTATATTTCCCCGTCTGGACAGTCCGTTCACGGACTTGAGATTTTCCACCGACAATCCAAAGCGGGGAGCCAGTTTGTCCAGACGCTCGCCCTTTTTGGGTTGGTAAGACTGCCAGCTAACCAGCGGTTTGTTGTAGCTTTCAAGATTGGCACGGAAGGTCTGAATCTTGTCTATTGGCAGCAAAATCAGATCCCTGCCGTCCTGAAGGATAACCGGCCGGTTGTGCGCGGGATTGAGTGCCGCGAACTCTTCGATAGAAATATCAGCCAGTTGCGCGGCGAGCTTGACGTCTATGTGACTTGTGGTGGCAACCGCCGCAAAGTAGGGTTCATTGGGAATCTCCTGCAGCGTGAGTCCGAAGCTGGCCGGGTTGGCAACGATATTCTTTATGGCCATCAACTTGGGCACGTAATTCCGGGTCTCTTTCAGCAGCTTAAGACTGGCATAGTCGACCGGAAGACCGCGTTTGCGGTTGTGCGCTTGGGCGCGTTGAATCGCTCCCTCGCCGCAATTGTAGGCAGCCAGGGCCAACGGCCAATCACCGAACATGTCATGCAGTTTTTGCAGGTAGTCCAATGCGCCGTTGGTCGCGGTGATGACATCGCGGCGCCCGTCATACCACCAGTTTTGCTGCATGCCGAACTTTCTACCGGTGGATGGCATGAATTGCCAGATGCCGGAAGCGCGACTGTGTGAATATGCGCTCGGATTAAAAGCACTTTCAATCATAGGCAACAGGGCGATCTCGCTCGGCATCCCGCGCCGTTCCACTTCCTCTGTGATGTAATACAGATAAAGATGCGCGCGTTCTGTCATGCGCGCCACGTAATCGGGGTGATCGGCATACCATTTTTCCTGCCTGGCGACCAGTTTCGAATCGAGTTCACCCATCGCGAAACCCGCGCGTATGCGGGTCCATAAATCATGCGCAGCCAGATCGGATTTCAGTGCCTCAGGGGACTCCGGGATCAGCTCTATCCTGACATCACGCGCCGTTGGCAGCCATTCCGGCGCAACGTCGCTGGTCATGGGACCATTGAGAGCAAGCATCTCCTCTGCATGGGCGAATACCGGCAAAGCAGCCGCGGCAATTGCAAACAGGGGAAAAATAATCAGTCGAATCAACGGCACGTGCACCCTTCCTGAAGTAAATCCTGCCGGATAGTAGTCTAACAGCCGTGCTCCGGTCAATCGAAAACAGCAGGGAGTTGACCAATGGCAGAAGATGGGCGACAGAAGGTCGGGAAAGGGCAACTCCCTTGCCATCCCTTAAGGTGCAAGGGATATTGTATTTTCCGAAAAACCCTACTTTTGTTTAATGGGAATTTTCGCTGTTCCCTCGGGTCTTGGTTACGACCGCTGCGTTTAACATGGCGCTGCGCACCATGTCAGCCTGCTCCGAAACCACGCCTGCTCAGAGTATCGCTTCCTTTAATTGCTCAAGAATGGTGGGGTTTTGGCTACGGCCGCTGCGCTTAACATGCCACGTTGCGCCATGTGAGCCTGCGCCGAAACCATGCCTGCTCAGAGTATCGCTTCTTTTAATTGCTCCAGAATGGTGGGGTTTTCCAGCGTCGAAACATCCTGCGTAATTTCCTCGCCATTGGCAATAGTGCGCAGCAAGCGCCGCATGATCTTTCCGGAACGAGTCTTGGGCAGGTTGTCACCGAAACGGATCTCCTCGGGTTTGGCGATGGGGCCTATCTCCTTGCTGACCCAGTCACGCAGGGACTCAACGATCTGCCTTGCTTTGGCCGGGTCGGCTGGACGTGCGCCTCTCAGCACCACGAAAGCAACGATGGACTCGCCCTTGATTTCGTGCGGACGTCCCACCACGGCGGCCTCGGCGACCAGCGGATTGGCAACCAGTGCCGATTCGATCTCCATCGTGCCCAAACGGTGCCCGGATACTTTCAGCACATCGTCGTTGCGTCCCATGATCCAGATGTAGCCATCCTCGTCACGATGGGCTGAATCCCCGGCAAGGTAGTAACCGCGCATTTCTTCGGGAAAGTAGTTTTTCCTGAAGCGATCCGGGTCTCCCCATATGGTGCGTATCTGCGAAGGAAAGGGCTTTGTGATGACCAGCGAGCCGCCATGTTTTTTGCCGACTTCTTCGCCCGTTTCGTCAACCACTGCGACCTGGATACCCGGGATGGGCAAGGTGCAGGAACCGGGTTTGGTGGGTACCGCCCCGGGCAATGGCGCGATCATGTGACAACCGGTTTCGGTCTGCCACCAGGTATCCACGATGGGGCAGCGCGCCTGGCCGACGGTGTTGTAGTACCACATCCAGGCTTCCGGGTTGATCGGTTCACCCACCGTGCCCAGCAGGCGTAACGAGGAAAGATCATATTGCCCGGGCAGATCACTGCCAAGTTTGATCAGCGAGCGTATCGCGGTTGGTGCGGTGTAGAAAGTGGTGACCTTGTGATCCTGAATCATCTTCCAGAACCGTCCGGCATCCGGATAAGTCGGTATTCCCTCGTACATCACTTGAGTTGCGCCAACCGCCAGCGGGCCGTATGCGACATAGCTGTGGCCGGTGACCCAACCCACATCGGCGGTACACCAGAAGACGTCGGAAGGCTTGTAGTCAAACACCCACTGCATCGTCAGCATCGTACCGAGCAGATAGCCCCCGCTCGAATGCTGCACACCCTTGGGTTTGCCGGTGGAACCCGAGGTATAAAGGATGAACAGCGGATGCTCAGCGCTCACCCACTCCGGTTCGCAATGGGTTGGCTGCGAATTGAACAGGTCGTGATACCAGATGTCCAGCGCATCGTTCCAGTTTACATCACAGCCGGCGCGGCGATACACGATGACACTGTGCACGCTTTCACAACCGCCCATGGCGAGCGTGTCATCGACGATGGATTTCAACGGCATCAGTTTTCCGCCGCGCATTTGCGCGTCGGCTGTGATGACCGCGCAGGCCTGAGCATCGATGATGCGCTCGTGCAGGCTTTTGGCGGAAAAACCGCCGAACACCACCGAATGAATCGCGCCTATACGGGCACAGGCTTGCATCGCCACCACCGCCTCGACGCTCATCGGCAGGTAAATGATGACGCGGTCGCCTTTCCTGATGCCGCGCGACTTCAGGCCGTTGGCGAACTGGCTGACTCGCCCGTGCAATTCCCGATAACTGACTTTGCTTACCTTGCCGTCATCCGCTTCAAAAATAATGGCGATCTTTTCCGGCTGGGTTGCCAGATGTTTGTCGAGACAGTTGTAGGAAACATTCAGCTCGCCGTCCTCGAACCACTTGAAGAATGGCGCATTGCTCTGATCGAGTGACCGGGTGAAAGGCTTTTTCCAGAGCAAGGTTTCACGCGCCAGCTTTGCCCAAAAGCCCGGGTAATCCTGTTCCGCAGCCTTGCGCAATGCTTCATAGCCCGCCATTCCGGACACGTTGGCCTGCCGGGTAAATTCAGGAGATGGGCTGAAAACGCGAATTTCATTCAATACAGATTCGATGTTGGACATAGGGCTCCCGGGTTGCTTTAAGTGGATTGCGATTATTTTTGGAGTGGCATTCAGCTCACAGTAGGAGAATGTAGTTATTTTTCGTGCCGGATGTCAATCTGCCCCGGATGCCTTGGGTTTTATATCCATCGAAAAGCGGTTTCCGGTGGCCTTGGGATTGACCGTGATTCGTATCAGCGTATCCACAGCACTGTCGTGCTGGATATTGGAAAAGGTCAGCTGCCCTTCATTTTTATAAAATGCTTCAGTGCGCTGGGTATCTCCACCGAAGTAAAACGGCTGGTATTGCCTGCCTGTGATACGGCTATTGGTATCGTCCGGTTTCCCAATCAGATGCTCAACCTGTTCCAGCTTCATGCCAATTTTCAGCCTGGAGAATTTGCTTTCAGGGGCCGGAATGCCGATGATTTCCCCTTTGACCAATCCATCCTCGGAAGTCACTTTTCTTGTGTCCGCTTTCAATTTTGCAGCAGAGTGCTGTTTCGAACCGGCGGAGTCGGCTTTCTGCCGCGCCGCGCATCCCGCCAGGACAACCAGGAAAACGGCCGGTATTATCAAACCATATCGGTACATGCATTTGGCCCTGTAAAATCGAGATGTGCAGCCAGCCCGGATTAATTCAAGCCGGGCCAAAAATATCGTTCCCGGCCACCCGTTTTTAAAGTTATCATTTGGCACAGAGGCAAGCCGGTGATGATTCTACCCCGAAAGGGCGGCCTGAAGAAACCGGCGCATCAGGGTATGCTCGACAACGTAAAATCCGCCGGATTTTTTACAAGGATAGAGGGCTGTTTAATGGCCGCCAGATGTACAATGGAGCCTGCCTAAACCCAATTTATGCCTATGCCCCGCCTTGCCTGCCGATTGCCAGCCGCACTGCCGGTATCATTTCAAGCAAGACTACGCGTCTGCCCCCCGGAAACCCTGCATGCGTTATCTCGTCGGACTACCGTTCTAGGTATGGAAAATCGCCGCTTGGCCTTGTCGCATACTGTTGAAACAACGGCCCGGGCAGGCAATCCACGCCAGTTCTGCCTGTCCGGGCCCATCCGGAATTCCCGGTACTGCGTGTCACCTTTGCATCACATCATCCCTGTCGAACAGCCGGATAATTTCCTTGCGTCATGAAATTTTTCGGCCATATTAAATTCAATATCGGGTTCAAACTCGGAATTTTATTGGCCGTCTTTGGCATCATGGCTACGAGCCTTACCGGGTACTACTTCTACACGTCCAGCCGTGACATGTTGACCAATGCGGCAAAACGTGACTTGCTGACTGCCACCCAGGTGGTGGGCCGGAACATGAAAATCATCATCGACGTGATTGCCGAAGATTCGCAGCTGCTCGCGGCGTTGCCGATGACCAGCAATGTTTTTGTTTCGCAGAACCAGTCGGCCGCTGAGCGCGACAAAAAGATTCTGGCCGACACCTTCACTGCCATGTTGTCAGCCCATCCGGAATATTTTCAGATTCGCCTGATCAGCACCAGTCAACCCGGCATGGAACTGGTCCGGGTCGACCGCAATGGCAAGAAATTAACCCGGGTAATGGCTGGCGACCTGCAGGCAAAAGGGCACTATCCTTATGTTGCCGGCACGCTGCGGCTGGCGCGGGGTGATATCTACTTGTCGGATATCACCATCAACCATGAAAAAGGCGCGCACTCCGGCCAGAACAAACCTACCGTGACGTTCTCCACCCCGGTGATCTCCGCGACCGGCAAGCGACTGGGGTTGATCGCAATCAATGTCGATCTGAACGGACTTTCCCGGCTTTTGCAGGGAAACCTGCCAAGTACCTATCAGCTATATCTCAGCAACCAGAACGGTGACTTTCTGATCCACCCGGATGCGACCCAAACCTTCGGCTTCGATCGCGGCAAGCACATGCTCATCCAGGACTCATTTGCACCGGTCTCTACCCTGGTTCAGGGCAAGGCCATGAATGTCGTCATGAATGTCGAGGCGGATCAGAAAACAAAAGACGGCCATGTGGCAGCCTTCGTCCGCCTGCCGTTTGGCGACACCATAGACAAGCGCTTCGTGATTCTCGGTTTGTCCCAGCCGCTGAATGACATCACGCGTGAGACCGCCAAGCTGAGATGGAACGCGATTCAAATCATCCTCGCATTCAGTGCACTCGCCCTGATTCTGTCCGCACTGGTTTCAAGGATAGTCACCGGTCCGCTGAATGCGATGGTCAGCGCCATCAATCACTTTTCCAGGAATCACGCCATCAGCGCATTGCCGCTTGAGCGCAATGATGAACTCGGCCTGCTCTCGCGCAGTTTTTATGACATGCAGACGCAGATCATGGCGCACCTGTCCGAAATAAACGAGAGCCGCAAGGCGCTTGACCATCTTGCCCAGCACGACTCGTTGACCAAACTGCCCAACCGCAGGATGTTCTTCGACAGGCTGGAACACGCCATTGCCGGCGCGCGACGCAACGGCAAGCACCTTGCGGTAATGTTTGTCGACCTTGATGGCTTCAAGGAAATCAACGATACTTTCGGTCATGCAGTCGGTGACAAGGTACTGATAAACGTTGCCATCCTGCTCAAATCCACCGTGCGGGAGATGGACACCGTAGCGCGCCTGGGCGGAGACGAATTCGTCGTTTTGATAGACATGATTGATAATCCGCAGCATGTCACAGCTGTTGTTCAGAAGTTATACTTCCTTTTTCAGCGTGTACTAAAGATAGACGGACACGAATTGCTGGTTCACGCCAGCATCGGGATCAGCATCTATCCGCGCGACGGCATGAACGCCGACGAATTGGTGCAGAACGCCGACCGTGCCATGTACGAATCGAAAAAAACCGGCGGGAATACTTCCAGCTTTCACGTATTAGAGCTGGAAAAGCCGGGCTGATCCACACCCTGGAGAGTATTAATCGCAGGCCGTTCAGGTTGAGAGCCGTTTGTTGATTTACAGACCGGTATAATTTCGCTCGAAAGGCAGCGCTGTACGGGGCATTGATAAAATGCCGACGAATAACTCCGAGAAGCAACAAGCCGGTAACCCTGTTATTTCTGGAATAATGCAAACTGATAAAGCTGCCCATCGTCAGGGCCCCGTTATGGGCTTTGGATTTTCATTCAAAGATCTGTATGGCCGGGACGGACTCATCCGCCTCGACGCGGCTTTCCTCGATTTCCTGGGCGAAGGCGATGCACTGTTGCGCGCGCAACTTGAAACGGCACGGATACCGGAAAACCCGCTTCACGACAAAGAGCAATCTGCCCTTTTGATTGCGCTGGCACCCCATCTCGAGGATTTCCTGGCCAGATTATTCGGCATCGAAGCGCAAGTACAGGCGTTGGCTGCGCGTCATCATCTGCTGGCCCCGCTATACAATTGCAAGCGCCTGTTCGTGCAGCGCCGCGCGATGATCAAGGTAAAACCTGAAGAAGCCGCCAAACTGGACGGCCCGGCACTCGAAGCGCAGTTGGCGGCATATATCGGGACGCCTTTCAGCGAACTCGCATTTGCCGAGGAAGTTGCCCATTGGATGATGGATGAATCAGCCCATGCCGGCGAATTGCAACTCGCTGTGCACTACGCGGCCTGGGCAGCACACACCGAAGCCGGCCGGTCACTGCATCGCAGCGGCATCTTGTTCAAGGCGCCGGCGAAGCTCGATTTTGCACACCTGGTTCCGCTGGCCAAAATAAACCTGGATGGCATTACCGCCTACCGTCTCGGCGGCCACGCGCTGCGCCGCCGGGAAGGATTTGCGCTGACCGACGCGGGAACCGACCTGAGCGGCGCGCTGGATCAGGCCAATTACTGCATCTGGTGTCACGAGCAGGCCAAGGACTCCTGCTCCAAAGGGCTCAGGGAAAAACCGCCCGCAGACGGCGAGGCCGCGGCGTTCAGGAAAAACAGTTTCGGTGTAAAACTGGCCGGATGCCCGCTCGAAGAAAAAATATCCGAGTTCCACAAGGTCAAGACCCAGGGGCACGCGCTTGGAGCCTTGGCCATGATTGTTATCGACAACCCCATGGTTGCGGCGACCGGACATCGCATCTGCAACGATTGCATGAAATCGTGCATCTACCAGAAACAACAGCCCGTAGACATCCCGCAGGCGGAGACGCGCACGCTCAAGGATGTGCTCGAGCTGCCGTGGGGCTTTGAGATATACAGTCTGCTTACGCGATGGAATCCGCTGCACCTGACGCGGCCCTATCCCAAGACGCCCAGCGGCCGGCGTGTGTTGATTGCCGGGATGGGTCCGGCGGGCTTTACGCTGGCCCATCATTTGATCAATGACGGGCATACCGTGGTCGGTATCGACGGCTTGAAAATTGAACCCCTGCCGCCGCAGCTGGGCGGTGTTGCGGCCAACGGCGAACGTGTGGAATTTTCCCCGGTCCGGGACATCAGTGAACTGTATGAAGCGCTGGATGAGCGCGTGCTGGCCGGTTTCGGCGGCGTAGCCGAATACGGCATCACGGTGCGCTGGGACAAGAATTTTCTCAAATTGATACGCCTGTTGCTTGAACGGCGCAGCCAGTTTGCGCTGTTCGGCGGCGTGCGCTTCGGCGGCACCCTGACCGTGGACACTGCATTCGCCTGCGGCTTCGATCATATCGCCCTGGCCAACGGCGCGGGCCGTCCGACCGTGCTGGATATTCCCAACGGCCTGGCGCGCGGAGTACGCACCGCGTCCGATTTCCTGATGGCGCTGCAATTGACGGGGGCGGCAAAAGCCGATTCCATCGCAAATTTGCAAATACGTTTGCCGGTCGTCGTGATCGGCGGCGGTCTCACCGCGATAGACGCAGCCACAGAGTCCCTGGCCTATTACCCGGTACAGGTTGAGAAATTCCTGCACCGCTACAGGATACTGGTTGCCGGGAAAGGCGAATCTGCGGTGCGCCAGGCATGGACACCCGAGGAACAGCAGATCGCCGACGAGTTCCTGAAACACGCCCTTGCCCTGGAGGCAGAACGCAGCAGCGCCGCTGCCACCGGCCGTGAACCGCACATAATTGAGATGCTGCAAAGCTGGGGAGGCGTCACGATTGCTTACCGCAAACGTTTGATCGACAGCCCCTCATATACGCTGAACCACGAGGAAGTAGAAAAAGCGCTTGAGGAAGGAATCAATTTTGCCGAGGGACTGAATCCGACCCGTATCGAGGTCGATGAATTCGCTGCCGTGTGTGCGATCAGGATGTCGACCCAGTTGCGCAGCGGGGACGGCATCTGGAGCGCAGGTGCAGAAACAGAAGTTGCTGCACGCACCATTTTAATCGCTGCCGGCACGCAACCAAACACCGTGCTGTCACGCGAAGACCCGGAACATTTCAAACTGGACGGCCGCTATTTCCAGGCTTGCGATGAAAACGGCGACCCGGTGCGGCCCGAGCCCGCGACTTCCAAGCCGAAAGTTGCGCAGGTACTGTTGTCCAGGCATGCCGATGGCCGTTTCATCAGTTTCTTCGGCGACCTGCACCCGTCTTTCTTCGGCAATGTGGTCAAGGCCATGGGCGGGGCGAAACAGGGTTACCCCTCGGTCAGCGCGGTGCTGGAGCGGGTGCATCCGGCGTCACACTTGACCGATGGAGAATTTCTGGCAGAGATCAACCAGGCTTTGCGTGCCACCGTCCACAAGGTCATCCGATTGACGCCGAACATAGTCGAAGTAATCATCAGAGCGCCGCTGGCCGCGCGGAATTTTCGCCCGGGGCAATTCTACCGGCTGCAAAATTACGAGACCCGCGCCCTCGCCATAGACGACACCCGCCTGGCGATGGAAGGCCTCGCGCTGACAGGAGCCTGGGTCGACCCACAACAGGGACTCATTTCCACCATCGTGCTGGAAATGGGCGGCTCGGCCGATTTGTGCGCGATGCTCAAACCCGGCGAACCCGTGGTATTGATGGGGCCGACCGGCACGCCCACCGAGATCCCCGGCGATGAAACCGTGATGCTGGTCGGTGGCGGACTGGGCAATGCCGTGCTGTTCTCGATCGGCCAGGCATTGCGCGCGGCCGGATCGAAGGTGCTCTATTTTGCCGGCTACAAAAAAGCCATAGACCGGTACAAGGTGGCCGAGATAGAAAACGCCGCCGATGTGGTGATCTGGTGTTGCGACGAGGCGCCCGGCTTTGCCGCGACAAGGAACCAGGATCGCAGCTTCGCCGGCAACATCGTCCAGGCGATGACGGCCTATGCGCGCGGCGGGCTGGGCTTGCAAACAATTCCGTTTGCCGCCACCGACCGCATCATCGCCATCGGCTCCGACAGCATGATGGCGGCGGTGGCGGCAGCACGCCACGGGGTGTTGAAGCCCCATTTGAAGCCGCATCACTTCGCGATAGGTTCGATCAATTCACCGATGCAGTGCATGATGAAAGAGATCTGCGCCCAGTGCCTGCAGGCACAGACCGATCCGGAGACCGGCAAGACCACTTACGTCTTTTCCTGCTTCAACCAGGATCAGGCGCTGGATCGCGTCGACTTCCCCGGACTGAAAGCCAGGTTGCGGCAAAATTCGGTACAGGAAAAATTGACCTCGCAATGGATAGACCGCTGCCTGGTCCGCCTGAAACTTCGGGACGACGCAGTGGCATAGTCCGGCCATCACTCCCGCCTGTGCTGAAGGTTTTGTTTGCCTGCCGAACAATTGCGGCAAACGTGTCAAAATACGCAGTTGATGGAACCTGTAAAAATTGAAACGGGGAGCAGTTGGAATGCTGGAAATCAAATGGAACTGAAAGAAACCTGCCTGGATACCGAACTGGTGTATCAGGGCGATTTTATCCAGGTGCGCAAGGACAGGATACGCCTGCCGGACGGAAAAACCGGCAGCCGTGAGTACATCAACCACCCCGGCGCGGTAGCCGTGCTGGCGCTTCTGGATAATGGCAAGCTGGTGATGGAACGGCAATTTCGCTACGCGCCGCAGCGCGAGTTCATAGAATTGCCCGCGGGGAAAATCGACCCCGGTGAAGACATCCTGGATTGTGCAAAGCGCGAACTGCTGGAAGAAACCGGCTACGTCGCCGGCGAATGGATCCACCTCACCACGGCATGGCCGTGCATCGGTTACGCGGACGAACGCATGGAATATTTTCTCGCGCGCGGGCTTTCGCACCTGGGACGCAAGCTGGATGACGGCGAATTCCTCGAGGTTTTCGAGTTGTCACTGGCGGAAGCGCTGGAGTGGATAAGACTGGGCAAGATCAACGAGAGCAAAACCATAGTGGGTTTATTCTGGCTGGAGAAATATCTCAATGGCTGGAAAGCCTGATCGTGCAAGCTCCCTGTGCCATGCTGCATTATTGAACCGCGAAAAGACAACATACCGGATTTATTGAAACTTTAATGGCAGTCAGCGGCATATTTCGCAATCTGCAACCACATGTCGCCCGGCAGGATTAAACCGGTCTTGCCTACGGGCGACGACACACAACCAAGGGGAGAAGTAATTTGGAAAATCTGAAAATCAGCAGCGACGCCTTGTTCATTTTGCTCGGCGCTATCATGGTGCTGGCCATGCACGCGGGGTTCGCCTTTCTGGAGCTGGGCACGGTGCGCAAGAAGAACCAGGTGAATGCGCTGGTCAAGATATTGACCGATTTCGCGGTGTCCACGCTGGCGTATTTTTTTATCGGCTATGTCATCGCGTACGGCGTGAACTTTTTCACCGGCGCGGAGGAACTCGCGCAGAAGAGCGGCTATGAACTGGTCAAATTCTTCTTCCTGCTGACTTTTGCCGCCGCGATTCCGGCCATCGTTTCCGGCGGCATCGCCGAGCGCGCAAAATTCAACCCGCAAATGGCCGCGACTTTCATGCTGGTCGGTTTCGTCTATCCGTTCTTTGAAGGCATCGCGTGGAATCACCGCCTTGGTTTTCAGAATTGGCTTCAAGCGACATTCGGCGCCGAATTCCACGATTTCGCCGGCTCGGTGGTGGTACATGCAGTAGGCGGCTGGATCGGCCTGGCCGCCGTGCTGCTGCTCGGCGCGCGGCGCGGCCGCTATGACAATGACGGGCGCATCTCGGCGCATCCGCCCTCCAGCATCCCGTTCCTCGCGCTGGGCGCGTGGATACTCACGGTGGGCTTGTTCGGTTTTAATGTCATGTCGGCGCAGGAGATCAGCAAGATCAGCGGACTGGTCGCGGTGAATTCGCTGATGGCGATGGTGGGCGGCACGTTGGCTGCGCTGTGGATGGGCAAGAACGACCCGGGCTTCGTGCACAACGGCCCGTTGGCGGGCTTGGTGGCGATATGCGCGGGCTCCGACCTGATGCACCCGATCGGCGCGTTGTTCGTCGGCGGAGTGGCGGGAGCCTTGTTCGTGGTGATGTTCACGCTGACGCAAAACCGCTGGAAGATCGACGACGTGCTAGGCGTGTGGCCGCTGCACGGCTTGTGCGGCGCATGGGGCGGAATAGCCGCGGGAATATTCGGCCTCAAGGCACTGGGCGGCCGGGGCGGCGTGAGCTTCATGTCGCAGCTGTGCGGCACATTGCTGGGCGTGGTGATCGCTTTTGCCGGCGGCTATCTGGTCTATGGCGTGTTGAAAAAACTGGTCGGGATACGCTTGAGCGCCGAGGAAGAATTCAACGGCACCGACCTGAGCGTGCATAAAATCTCGGCAACACCGGAACGCGAGTCGGGCTGGTGATTCACGGATGATATGAAAAATAAAGTCAGTCGTGATGAACTTGCTGTGTGTTACTGGCAGGAAATGCCTGGAGCTATCAATAGTACTCCAAGGATTTCCTGTACTTGCCACCTCTTGCGGTAGTCAGCTGTCGACTGATATTTCATTCAACCGGCCAAGCCAACATCTTTAAATAAATGTTCGTAGACATGCAAATCCAGGTTGTTCAGGCCACAGTCCAGTTCGACAGCCATTTTTCCAGATTAACCCTGGGTATGGCCTCGCTAAACAGGAAACCCTGCCCGATGTCGCAACCCATGCTTTTCAGCATGTTCATGGTCTCGATGTTCTCGATACCTTCGGCAGTCACGGTAAATCCCAGATTATGCGCCAGGTCCACGATTGCACGAACGATGATGGCATCGTTTTCACTGGACAGCATATCCATGACGAAAGACTTGTCTATCTTCAGTTCCGACAGTGGCAGTTTTTTCAGGTAAGCCATGGAGGAATAACCCGTCCCGAAATCGTCAATCGCAAACTGGTAGCCCATGGCGCGCAGTCGTTCGAGGATGATCAACACCCTTGCCGGGTCTCCCATAATGCTGCTTTCGGTGATTTCGAAGACTATCCATTCGGGCTGAACTCCTGTTTTCGCGGCCAAGCCGGCGATTTGGTCGGGCAATTCCGGGTCAAGCAGGTCTTTGCTAGAAAGGTTGATCGAAACCTTCAGCCCTATCCCTGCCTGATGCCAGCCCGCACAATTTAGGAACGCACGTTCAATAACCCACATGCTGAGAGGCTGAATCATGCGTTGATGTTCCGCCAGGCCGATGAATTCCTCCGGCAGGATAAAGCCGTGTTGCGCATGCTCCCAGCGAACCAGTGCCTCCACGCCAACGACTGAATTGCTGACCAGATCAATCTTGGGCTGAAAATAAAGGTATAGTTCATCGCGTTCCAGCGCGCGCTTCAACTCGCCGATGAGGGTCAGCCGCCGGGGGCTGTGCTCGTCCATGTTGGGTGAGTAGACGCTGAATCCGGATACGGATTGGGTGGCGAAAAACTGGGCAACGCCCGCTCGCTGCAAGAGTGTATCGGCATCGTCCCCATGCTCCGGGGATAGCACGATGCCAATGCAGGGTTGCAGCGTAAGCCTCAGCTTATTGATGACAAAATGGGGCTCGATTGCCTTGACGAGGTTGCGGGCAGCTTGTTCCGCACTGGTGCGGTCGGCGCAATCGCCCAAGAGTATGGCGAAACTGTGGGTATCCATGCGGGCGACGCTGTCTTCGGTGCCGGACCAGCTTGCAAGCCTGGTGGAGAGTTGCTTGACGATAAGGTCGGTACTGGTCAGGCCGAGCGTGCTCTCAATTTCCTTCTGGTTTTCTATGCTCAACATCAGCACCGTGAGGCCCAGCTTCTTTTCACGGGGATGACGAAGAGACTGCTCCAAGCGGTCATAAAACAGGGCGCGATTGGGCAACCCGGTCAGCGTGTCGTGCGTGGCTGAAAATGCGACCTGCTTCTCCAGCTCTTTGGCCTTCTGGCGCAACTCCTCCGTCTGTTCCAGGACCATCAGGTTTGCTTCCTGCGACATGACGTAACTCGAGTACTGCCCAACATAGCCAAAGAGGAAAGGTAGCGCATCCAGAATCCACAGCACCACATTTTTGGTTTGGGCGTGGACAATCCCCTCAGGGGTAATACTCTGGAATTGCGTATAGCTCACCAACAAGGTGGCGGCCACCGCGGCGGCAATCGCGACGGAGACTGCCTGTATGGAAGGCTTGGAAGCCTTCGATCTCAGGATTTTGGAATTGTTTGCGAACGCATCCTTGAAGCTAATGGCCATAATCCCCCTCACTTCGATTGTTGAAAGTGCCTTTTTAACGACCCCCGTGACTCCTCTCAAGGAGTGCGGTAGCTTTCTGCCCAATGACTGCTTACACGACTTTCCTCGCAACAGGATACGCCGAGGCAGGAAATGATGTCATCAATTGTGATAGTCCGCCAACTATATCGCATATGTGGTTTTACCATCCTCATGTTGGCAACCAACCAGAATTTATGAAAGTTTTGGATTGACTGGCCAACCCATTGCGCATCTCGAATATCAAGCTTAAGCGGCCGCTATTGGCAGCGGATTCACCGGTCACAATAGCCAACTTTCGATCCAATTAATAAGCCACCGAATGCACGAAGGTAACTGGCTCCGGCTTGCGGGGTGGCTGACGTTCAGCTTCAGCTACAGGTGGCAAGTGGCAGTCTTGACCTTGGCGTCAAGGAAGTTCTTTTTGCTGATGCCGGTATCCACTTGAACTTCGCCTTTGATCGTTCCCGGAGTATTTTTGAAAACACCTATGGGTGACTGCAGCAGATCTTTTGATCCCACATGCCCATCGTAGGCGGCCATTATCGATTTCAGTTCAACATCGACATCGCAGTAAACCATCCCGATATTCCGTGTGGATTCATAGCCGGTGAGGATGAAGGGTATCCTGACATAACATGTCACCACGCAGTAATTATCCGATGCCCCCAGCGTGAGCTGGGGTGCGGCATGAGCTGTTCCGATCACGACTGATAGCCATATAAATATCGTTGCTTTAAGCACCCGGCATCCCCAAATGGATACTTGCGAAATTCAGAATGCTCAACAAATTCTTTTTGCAACTCGATTGAATCAGTCCTTGATCGCCTCGATCTCGAACACCAGCTTCACATCGTCGCCGATGTTGGGCAGCCCGTATTTCACGCCGAAATCGGAACGCTTGATTTGCGCGGTGGCTGCGGCGCCGCATTCGGCTTTCTGGTTCATCGGATTGGTGCCGCAATTGAATTCTTCTATCTTCAGGGTGACCGGCCTGGTGACTCCCGAAATGGTCAGGTTGCCGTCCACGCTGGAAGGCACGTCACCCTTGAAGTGTATTGCGGTGGATTTGTAGGTAATGCTGGGGAATTCTGCCGCGTTGAAAAAATCCGGCGAGCGCAGGTGTTCGTCGCGCTTTACATATCCTGTGGTGACCGAGTCGGTTGCAATGGCCACCTCTATCGACCCATTCTTTGCCGCACGGTCCAGCGTTATTTTGCCGCTGGTCTTGTCGAACCGGCCGTGCATCGTGGAAAAGCCCAGGTGGTTGATGCTGAAATTCGGGAAGGTATGAAACGGATCTATCGTGTAGCTGTCGGCAGCCATGGCATTAATCGGGAGGGCGGCACAGATGGCGAAAACAGCAGGTACGAACTTGCGCATGGTCATTCCTTTCGAGGTAACATAAAATCAAACGAGCGTTTGACCTGGAATGAGCATATCAATCGAAACTGCTTGTGTAAAGTCGGCCGGATTGCGCCAGCCCGGCCAACGAACCCGGGGCACGTCATCCGGTTGCAGGCTTCGTTTTGTTGCAGGCACGCTGCCCGGGTATTGCAGTACCCGGGGATCACCCCACACCAATGCGGGAATAATCCGGTCTATCCTGATTTTGGCTTTTCATTCACGTTTTCCGCACACATTTCTTCAGCAATGAGCTATGATTCGCTCAGCACGGTATGTTTGCCGGTCTGGCACTTTATTATGAAAGGTTCTTCATGGATTCCAAAACACGCACACTTGTATTGTCGGTAGCCGTTTCTGTGGTCTTGTGGCTGCTGGGCGGGTTTGTGTTTAACCATACACTGGGCATCATTTGTGTATTCGTAAGCATCGCCCTTATCGGGTTGGCCGCTGGCAACATGATGAACACCCCGGAACTTTCGCACGGCGGCGAAAAGGAATAATTCCGCCTCGGAATGCGCAACACAACGCCACCTGACGGTGGCGTGTTTGTTTGCGGCTGCAGAACCGCATAAGCAATACACCTTACGCTGCCGGCTGTTCAGCCGTCCCCGCCAAAAATCATTTTGCTTCCTCGCGCAGACGCAACATGCGCCACAACCAAACCCCGAACAACAGCACCGCCCCGCCCCCCATCCACAGCGGCCAGAGCACGGGCTGATTCCACGCGCGGCGCAGCACATCGCGCCGTCCGGCATCCACGCGCCAGTATTTCAGCTTGTTGTTGGCCATCACGTTGGCCTTGACATTGCTCAGCCAGCTTTGCTGCAGCACATAATTTTTCGGATGGTAACCCCACAGCCACGGCGAGTCGCGGCGCACGATTTCCAGCATGCGGTCGATGATCGCCTGGCGTGCCGGACTGTTTTCCATATTCTTCATTTGCTGAAACAACCTGTCATATTCCGGGTTGCTGTAATTCGCCGCATTCTCACCGCCCTTGCCCACCTTGGCTTGCGCGCTATCCAACAGGAACAGGAAATTTTCCGGGTCGGGATAGTCGGCATTCCATCCGTAGTAGAACATCTGTGTATCGCCCTTGCGCACCTTGTCCTGAAAACGGTTGTAGTCGGTGCTGCGCGCCACCAGCTGCACGTTGATCTTGGCGAATTGCTTGCGCAGCCAGTCCAGCCGCGACTTGTCACCCGCCCCGCTTGCCGTGGTATCCAGATTGATCACCAGCGGCTGGTGGGTTTGCGCATCCACGCCGTCTGGATAGCCGGCTTCGGCAAGCAGCCGCTTCGCTGTTTCGACGGACTTGCGCCTGGGCGCGCCATCCACCCAGTCGTACACATAGCGGTTGATCCCTGCCTCGCCGTCGCGGTAGCCGAAAATGCCGGGGGGTATCGGCGACTGGGCTGCGATGCCGCGCCCGTTGGCAAAAATGGAGATGAACTCCTCGTAGTCCACCGCGATCGCGATCGCCTGGCGCAGCTTGCGGGCCCTATCGCTGCTCTCACCCACAACCGGATCAAGCCAGTTGAAGCCGGTATACATGGTTGAAGTCGCAATCGAGGTAGACAACCTGATACCCTGCGCCTTCATCGCATCGGTCACCGTTGCCTCACCGCCGACACTCATCTGCACCGCCTGGTCGAAGCTGTCCGAACTGATCCCCGAGGCATCGTAATAGCCTTGCAGGAATTTGTTCCAGTAGGGGATGGTTTCCTTCTCAAGCGTGAATACGATCTGGTCGATCATCGGCAGTGGTTTGCCCGCGTCCGCCAGCAGGCCGGCGGCGGCATCGCCTGCATCTCCTTCGGCGGGGTAGGTCTCGCTGTCGTAATACGGGTTGCGCGTCATAACCATGCGCCGGTTGGGATTATTTTCCGACAGGTAATAGGGCCCGCTGCCCACCGGCCACCAATCCAGAATCAGGTTTCGTTCACGCATGCCATCCTGAGCGTAGAAGCGCTCGGCCTCCTCCGGCATGGGCGCAAAGAACGGCATCGCCAGCCAGTATGCAAACTGCGGATATTTGCCGATGATCTCGATGCGGTAAGTAAGATCGTCCACCACCTGCACGCCGGGCAAGGGATATTTGTTCAGGTCGAGAAACGCGCCGGGATTTTTTTTCACCGCCTGCTGCAGGGTGGATGCATAGTCTTTCAGGCCGACGATATATTCGCTCATCACGCCGAAAATCGGCAATTGCAGCAGCGGATGGGCAAGGCGCTTGACCTGGTATGCATAATCCGCTGCCGTAACGGTGCGTGTGCCGCTGTGGGGAAAGTCGCCCAATGCATGGATACCGCTCAGATCATGCGCCGTGAGGTGGTCATACTCCAGCTTGCCTTGCGCATCCCGCGCAAATGCCGGGTGCGGCTGGTAGCGCATGCCGGGCTTGATATGGATTTCATATACGCTGTAGGCGACCTTGTTCGCGGGCGCAGTGTCCGGCAACGGCCGGCGGTGCTTGTCCAGATAATGCACCGTCGGCATCGCGCTTGCCGCCAGCGGCACCAGCTGGTAAGGGCGTTTCAGATAATGATATTGCAATGGCGGCGCGTAGATCTGCGCGAGAAACTCGTACTCGTTTTCGCTATATGCCTGTGCCGGATCCAGATGCTTGGGACGTTCGGTGAACGCGGTATAAAAAATGGACTTGCCATTGTCAGCCGCCGGATAGGGATCGTTCCACAACCCGCCGTCACAGGCAGAAAGCAGCAGCACCCAGATAAAAACAAATATAACTCTCATGGCGCGAAGTTTAGCGGAATAGCACCAGCGCGTCATGGTCAAGGTTGACACGGACTGGCAGTTGCACAACACTGTGCGCGCTGACCTTCATCCACGACACCTCCAGATACGGAACAAAAATCAACCATGAACCCAGACTGGCACAGCTTCCTGATCCAACACGGCGCAGCCATAGACGCCGGTGTAGTGCAGCACTTTGGCGATGCCGCTGCCGAACGAAACGCTGCGGCGCAAAACACGGTAGTTTGCGATCTGGGCCAATTTGGCACACTGCGCGTGTCCGGCGAGGAAGCGCAGTCGTTCCTGCAAAACCTGTTGAGCAACGACATTCGCGAAGCCGGCACCAGGCAGGCGCAAATCAGCAGCCTCAACAATGCCAAGGGGCGGATGCTGGCGACCCTGCTGATCCGGCGTGCAGGCGACGACTACCTGCTGCAGTTGCCGCGCGTGCTGTGCGAACCGATACGCAAGAAACTCGGCATGTATGTGCTGCGCGCCAGGGTTAAAATCAGCGATGCCAGCGACGAGATCATTTCGCTGGGCCTGTCCGGCGCAAAAGCACAGGAGATCGCGCTGGAAAAATTCGGCGCACTGCCGGATCACACCCTCGGCATCACCGGAACCGCGCAGGCCAGCGTGACAAGAATGGACGGAACGCGTTTCCAGATCAACACCACTGCATCGGACGCTGCCACATTGTGGCCGGAGCTCTGCCGGCACGCGCAACCTGTCGGCAGCGCGTGCTGGGACTGGCTCAACATCCGTTCCGGAATTCCTGTCATTTTGCCGCAAACCCAGGAGCAGTTTGTCGCACAAATGGTCAATCTTGAACTCATCGGCGGGGTGAATTTCAACAAGGGCTGCTATCCCGGACAGGAAATCGTCGCGCGCATGCAGTACCTGGGCAAACTGAAGCGGCGCACGTATCTGGCACACCTGGATTACCCCTCACGTCCTGACACCGGTGAGATACCGCAAGCTGGCGACGAATTATTCAGTGCAGACATGGAAGGCCAACCCTGCGGCATGATCGTCAACGCGGCCCAGGCGCCCGGGGGCGGTTGCGATGTGCTGGCATCGCTACAGGTCTCCAGCCATGAGAGGAACGCGGTGCACTGGAAATCACTGCAAGGCGCGGCGCTGCGATTTTTTCCGCTGCCTTATCCGCTGCCGGATGCTTGAGCGCCGACTGCCGCCATCCTCAAACCATTCTGCACGCCAGACAGGCGGTACCGGTTGCTGGGGAAATTACCGTGTACCCGTAAACCAATACCGGCTTGGACCATACGGGTACATCACCACAGGCAGCGGGGGGGGGAAGGAAATTCGATTACCCTGATATCC
Organism: Gallionella sp.; assembly: GCA_027311105.1. GTDB lineage: Bacteria > Pseudomonadota > Gammaproteobacteria > Burkholderiales > Gallionellaceae > Gallionella. The sequence continues at coordinate 9,622 of DAICZN010000071.1, read as the reverse complement.
GTCAAAACCAGATTTCGGGATAACGCCGCGTAGAGGGTATGTTGTTAACCAGCATGGCCACCGCCAGCAGGATGAGCGGGCCAATGGTGGCGGGCATTAACACATACCAAAATCCCAGCTTGTGAATCGCCGGTGATCCGATAACGGCAAGAAGCGCGGTTGCGCCTCCGGGTGGATGCAGCGTGCGGGTCGCATGCATGACCGCGATCGCCGTGGCAACTGCCACGGATTCCGCGAGCCACAAATTCTGATTTAAGAGCTTCCAGCAAAGCACACCCACCAGGGCAGAGACAACATGGCCGCCGACAAGGTTGCGGGGTTGTGCCAGAGGGCTGCGCACCGCGCCGTATACGAGTACCGCCGAAGCGCCAAAGGAGCCGAGCATCAATGACATGTCGCGTCCGTCGAAAAACAGATGGCTCACCAAGGCGACTCCGGAGATACCCAGGAATGCGCCTATCCAGGACCACAAGATCTCCTCGTTGCTGACCCGCGGCGGGCTGCCGCGGGTCGAGCCTTTCATTTTGCCCAGATATTCGCGGAATTTCACGTCGATTCCTTTAATTTGTAAGCGGCAAAAAAATTCTTTCTCAGCAGCAAGCCGAGCAACCTGCCGTCGCTTCCAACCACCGGCATGCTGCGGCCGCCGTGCCGGTGAAACGCATCCAGCATCTCGACGAATCCCGCATCCTGACCGATTGTCACTATCGGCTGGGTCATGGCTGCACTCACAGTCGTTTCATGACAACTGTGGGTGAACTCGAACGAGTCGTCGAGCAGTTTCAACAGCAATTCAAGAAAGTTCTCAGCCTTCAGGCGCTTCAGGAAGTCAGTCTCGGTGAGCATGCCCAGCACGTATCCACTGGCATCCACGACCGGCAGCCCCTTGTAGCCGGAATCTGCAATCGTCCTGGCTGCAATGTCGAGTGTCGTATCAGGATTTAGAGGTTTTACGCCGCGCCGCATCAGACGCCCGGCCGTCACCCCCGCAAACATGCGCTCAAGCGCATGGCGATGGGCAAGGTGATAAATCGACCTGAAGTCCTCGGTGGTGATGTCCAGATATCCCGGTATATGCTGCATCGCATCCAGGATATCGTCATCGGTAAGCTCCAATTCGTCCGAACCTGTGTCGGCGGAATCATTTGTATTGTCTTCCGGCAATGTCTGTTTCATTTGTAGGTCGATATCCGATGCGATTTTTATGGGAGGCAATTCGTGAAGTTGCGTGCATGCAAAAATGCCGCGTTGCGCAGACCCGTTCACGGCTCAAGCGACATGATTGTATCATTCGCATTCCCGGGCAGTGAATTTTTGCTTTTGCCCGTTGGCAGCCGTGGCACAAACCACAGAGTTAAACCGCCTCCGGGAAAGCCGGGGGTTTGCCTCACTGGGCCATCGCCACGAACGACTGATTCCTGCATAATTGCCCAAGTTTGTTTATCAGGGGGCTGTCCACCATGTTTCAATTTAAATGGCTTGCCGCATTGATTCTGTTTCTCGCCGCAATGCAGCCGGGTTTTGCAGCTGACGGCGCAAAGATTCAGGGTGAGTGGAAACTTGTTTCCTACGAAGTGGAGGTTCAGGCCACAGGCGAAAGAATGTTTCCCATGGGCAAGAACCCGACGGGATATGCAATTTTCAGTCCCGGGTCGCGCGTTTGGTTTGTCCTGACAGGAGACGAACGGAAACCCGCGAAAACCGCGGCGGAAAAGGCCGCGCTGCTGGACAGCCTGATTGCCTATGCGGGCAAGTACCGGCTGGAAGGGGACAAGTGGATTACCAGTGTAGAGGTGGCCTGGAATCCGGCATGGGTAGGCACTGAACAGTCACGGACCTTCAGGATGAAAGGCGGGCATCTCCAGGTTTTCACACCTTGGCGGGTCATGCCCAACTGGGCCAGCAAGGGAATGACCCGAAGCATAGTCACGTTTGAACGAAGCGATTAGTGCGGCAGGCGGCACTGCAGAAAACAGGAAGGACTCGGGAGCGGAACGTTGCTCGCCGCACCTCCCGATTTTCACCGGACGCGGCCGGAATCCCCGGCCAGTCACCGCACCAGGACACAAGCAGGAACAGCCTGCACTTGCAAAAAAGGGAGATGAGCATGAGGCATCCAGTATTTACATTGGGATTTACATTGATTTTGTTGCTCCTGTTCGCTGCCGGCACCGCCTCTGCGCAAACCGGCAAGGTTCAGATACAGTGGCTCGGCCAGGCCTCGATCAAGATCACCACGCCCGGAGGCAAGGTGATCGTAATCGACCCGTGGCTGACTACTAACCCGAAGACCCCGCCGGAATACAAGAACCTCGATGCGCTGGGAAAAGTTGATCTGATACTGGTGACCCACGGCCACTTCGATCACACGGCAGACGCGCCGGCACTGGCAAAGTTGAACAATGCGCCCGTATACGGGCCGGCCGGGCTGATGGAGGTGTGGGCCACCCTTGGTGTTTTGCCTCCCGAGCAGGCAATACGCTTTGGCAAGGGCGGGACAGTCACGCCGCTGGGGCCGAATATCAAGATCACTGCCACCCATGCCGAACACTCATCCGAATACCTGTGGAAAAATCCGGCCACAGGGAAGAATGAAAGCCACGGCGGCGGGGAACCGGTGGGATTCATCATCGAGCTGGAAAACGGTTTCAAGATCTACGATACCGGCGACACCGGCTTGTTTGGCGACATGAAGTTTATCGGCGAATACTACAAGCCCGATCTGGTCATCATTCCGATTGGGGGATATTTTGTCATGAGCCCGCAGGATGCCGCTTACGCCACAAGTGTATGGATCAAGCCGAAGTATGCATTGCCGGTGCACTACGGCACGTTTCCGGTACTCAAGGGCACGCCGGAAGAGTACATGAAAGCGCTTGGCAGCAACTCTGCCCGGGTATTTCCCATCAAGCCGGGCGAGAAGATCGAGTTTTAGCCCACCGGAAGGATAGGTCAAACCGGGGCCGGGAAATGACGGATTGCTATAGTTGCAGGATCATCTTGATGTGCGGCAACCCGGCATCGATGAATTCCTCGCCCTGCTCGGCGAATCCGAAGCCGCGATAAAACGGCAATGCATGGGTTTGCGCATCCACGTCCACCTGCTTGTAGTCGTGCGCGCGGGCATAATCCAGCAGCGCTTCCATGATCGCCGTGCCGACTTTTTTCTTGCGCCACTGCTTCATCACCGCGATGCGGCCGATGTGTCCATTGGAAAATATCCTTCCGCAACCGACAGCTTCGCCGCGCTGACTGAGCGCCAGCGCATGGCGGCAGCCTTCGTCAAATTCATCCCACTCCAATTCTGCCGGGACGCCCTGCTCCCGGATAAACACCGCCTCGCGTATCGATTTCAGCAAAGGCTCGCCGTCGTGCCAGCAAACCAGGCTAACCGTAAAAGGATTGCTCATGCCAACCTCCCTGTGGAAATTTATCCGATGATATCGACTTGAGTCCCCGCGGGCACCAAGTCGAACAATTCGATCAAATCGGCGTTACGCATCCGGATGCAGCCAATCGAGCCCGGAATGCCGAGGGGCACGGAATCGGGCGTGCCATGTATGTAAATATACCGGCGCATGGTGTCGCAACTACCCAGACGATTGAAACCCAACTCGCATCCGGACAACCACAGGATACGCGTCAATATCCAATCGCGCCGCGGAAACTGCGCGCCCAATTCCGGCGTATAAATTTCGCCGGTGGGCCGCCGCCGGACGAACACGGCATTCTCTGCTACACCGGCCCCGATCTTGGCGCGAATGATGTGCCTGCCGCGCGGCGTGCAATAACTGCCATACGCTTCGCCCACGCCATTTTTCGCGCTGGATATCGGGTAGCGGCGCAACAGCTTGCCTGCATCGTCGAATAATTCGAGTTGCTGGGCAACGATTTGAACATTTATTTTCATGATTTCTTTTGCTGCTGCAAGCGCCGCAGGGCGAAAAAATTGCTGAGCATGGCGCCGCATTCCCCGGCCAGCACACCGGCGACCACTTCGGCATGGTGATTCAAACGCTGCTCGGCAAACGCATCCACAATGCTACCGCACGCGCCGGTCTTCGGGTCACTCGCACCATACACCAGCCGGGCAACACGGGAATGCATGATCGCTCCGGCGCACATCAGGCACGGTTCCAGCGTGACAAAAAGCTCGCAGCCTGTCAGCCGGTAATTCCCGGTTTGTTGCGCGGCATCGCGCAACGCCAGCATCTCGGCATGGGCGGAAGGGTCGTGGCGCGAAATAGGCGCATTATAGCCGCGCCCGATGATCTCGCCATCCTTCACCACCACCGCCCCCACCGGCACTTCTCCGGCGGCCTGGGCCTGTTTCGCCAGCTCCAGCGCGAGGCGCATGTAATCTGCGTCAGTCATAACGACAATCTTTGTCAAAAATGCAACCCGGAAAAATGGCCGGCAACCGTAGCACAACTGGGGCGGTTTGACGAGGGCACGAAGATGCTTGCCTTTAACACGATTTTTGACAAGAATGCAGCCATCACTCACGGGTTACTCCATGTCAGAAAAAAAAGTTGCGGATTTTTCCCTGCCAGCCACGGGCAACAGAACCTTCACCCTGTTCGGCGCGCGCGGCAAGCATCTGGTCATATATTTCTACCCCAAGGACAATACTCCGGGTTGCACCACCGAGGCGCAGCAGTTCCGCGATTTGTATCCCGAATTCAACCGGGCGCAATGCGAAGTGGTGGGTATTTCGCGCGACAGCATCAAGTCGCATGAAAACTTCAAGGCCAGATTCACCCTGCCCTTCGAGCTGCTTTCGGATAGCGATGAAACCGCATGCAATCTGTTCGGCGTGATCAAGCAAAAAAACATGTACGGCAAGCAGGTGCGCGGCATCGAGCGCAGCACCTTCGTGTTTGACAGGGACGGTGCGTTGTGCCGCGAATGGCGCGGGCTCAAGGCCGAAGGCCATGCACAGGAAGTGCTGGATTTCGTCACAACTCTCAACTAAAGGAACGTCATGACTCCGCGCAATCAATCTGCGAAAAACACCGAAACCAAATTGTTCGTATTGGATACCAACGTGCTGTTGCACGACCCGACCAGCCTGTTTCGCTTTGAAGAGCACGATATCTGCCTGCCGATGTTCGTGCTGGAAGAGCTGGACAACAAGAAGAAGGGGATGACCGAGGTTGCCAGAAACGCGCGCCAGGCAAGCCGCTTTCTGGACCAGATCGTCAGCGATGCGCCGCACAAGATCGAGGAAGGCATCGCGCTCGAATCGGCGGCGCACAAGAATTGCACCGGGCGGTTGTTTCTGCAGACCAGTTTCGTCAAATACGAGTTGCCGCAAAATCTGGAACTGGGCAAGGCGGACAACGCGATACTCGGTGTTGTCATCGGCCTGCAGAAACAGCAGCCGCAGCGCCCGGTTATCCTGGTCAGCAAGGATATCAACATGCGCATCAAGGCGCGCGCCCTTGGCCTGGAAGCGCAGGACTATTTCAACGACAAGGTTCTGGAAGACAGCGACCTGCTCTACACGGGCGTGCTTCCGTTGCCGGCTGATTTCTGGGAACGCCACGACAAGGACATGAAATCCTGGCAAAAGGACGGCCACACCTATTACCAGATACAGGGCCCGCTGTGCGGGGCGTTCTTCGTCAACCAGTTCGTCTACCAGGAAAACGGCGACACGCCATTCTATGCCGTGGTGCTGGAACAGAACGACCAGACCGCGCTGTTGCGCACCCTGACCGATTACACGCACAGCAAGAACAACGTGTGGGGCATCACCGCGCGCAACCGCGAACAGAACTTCGTGCTCAATCTGCTGATGAACCCGGACATCGATTTCGTCACGCTGCTGGGACAGGCCGGCACAGGCAAGACCCTGCTGACGCTGGCGGCGGGGCTGCTGCAAACACTGGAAACCAAGCTGTATTCAGAGATCATCATCACCCGCGTGACTGTCCCGGTCGGCGAAGACATCGGTTTCCTGCCCGGAACCGAGGAAGAGAAGATGACCCCGTGGATGGGCGCGCTGGAAGACAATCTTGACGTGCTGAACAAATCCGACTACGAAGGCGGTGATTGGGGACGTGCCGCAACGCGGGATTTGATACGCTCGAGAATCAAGGTAAAATCGCTCAATTTCATGCGCGGACGCACCTTTCTCAACAAGTATGTGATCATAGACGAGGCGCAAAATCTCACACCCAAACAAATGAAGACGCTGGTCACAAGGGCCGGCCCCGGCACCAAAGTGGTGTGCATGGGCAATATCGCCCAAATCGATACGCCTTATCTCACCGAAGGCAGTTCCGGCCTGACCTACGTGGTGGACAGGTTCAAAGGCTGGCAGCACGGCGGGCACGTCACGCTGATGCGCGGCGAACGCTCGCGGTTGGCGGACCACGCGGGTGAAGTACTGTAGGGAACTATGGTTAAACCGATCGAAAAATCCGATGCCGAATGGCGCGATGAACTCACACCCGAGCAATATCGGGTGTGCCGCCAGTGCGGCACCGAGCCCCCGTTCACCGGAAGCTATTGGGATTGCCATGATGCCGGGATTTATCGCTGCGCCTGTTGCGGCAACGCCTTGTTTGATTCTGCCAGCAAATTCGATTCCGGCAGCGGATGGCCAAGTTTCTGGCAGGCGCACAATTCCGAAAACATCATATCGCGGACAGATACCAGCCACGGCATGACACGAGTTGAAGTATGCTGCAAGCAATGCGGGGCGCATCTTGGACATATATTCCCCGACGGGCCGCAACCATCCGGATTGCGCTTTTGCATCAACTCGGCCGCACTTGCGCTGGATAAAAATTAACACTGCACCCGCATCGTTATGAAAATACTATTCGATCTGTTCCCCATCCTGCTGTTCTTCATCGCCTTCAAGTTCGCGGGTATCTATGTGGCCACGGGGGCGGCTATCGTCGCCACAATCCTGCAAATCGCCTGGACAAAATACCGGCATGGCAAAATCGACAAGATGCTGTGGGTAAGCTTTGCCATCATCGTGGTATTCGGCGGCGCCACGCTGATACTGCATGACGAAAATTTCATCAAATGGAAACCTACCGTGCTGTATTGGGCGTTTTCCGTGATATTGCTGCTCTCGGACCTGCTGTTCCACAAAAACCTGATGCGCAATATGCTCCAGGAAAAGATCGCCCTGCCGCTGCATATATGGAAGCGCTTCAACCTGAGCTGGAGCGTGTTCTTTGCAATCCTCGGGTTTATCAACCTGTATGTGGCATTCCACTACTCCACCGATGTATGGGTGGATTTCAAGCTGTTCGGCTTCACCGCCTTGATGCTGGTATTCATCCTTGCCCAGGGCGTGTGGCTGTCAAAATATATGGACGAAAAGAAGGAAGACAACTGATGGGGATGCATAGATGTGGTACGCGATCATAGGGCAGGATGTGCCGGGCAGCCTGGACAAGCGTGTTGCCGCCCGCCCGGCGCATGTTGCGCGCCTGCAAAACCTGCAAAACGAGGGGCGACTGCTGCTGGCAGGGCCATTCCCCGCCGTGGATGCGCTTGATCCGGGCGCGGCCGGATTTAGCGGCAGCCTGATCGTGGCCGAATTCGGCTCCTTGGCATCCGCCCGGGAATGGGCGAACGCCGACCCTTACGTGACTGCCGGGGTATACGCGGAAGTTCGGGTTCAGCCGTTCAGGAAGACTTTTCCGCAATGAGTGAATGCGAAACCAGAATGCGCGCACGGCTTGCCGTGCTTGATCCGGTGCAACTGGAAATCGTCGACGAAAGCCACAAGCACGCCGGGCATGCCGGCGCCCGTGATGGCGGCGGGCATTATGTGGTGCGCATCGTTTCAGCCGAGTTTATCGGCAAAAATACGGTTGCGCGCCATCGTATGATATATTACGCCATGGGGGAATTAATGAAGCGCGAAATCCACGCTCTGACCATACAGGCGCTTGCGCCGAATGAACTTTAGAATAGCCACACTTCAGCCACACTTCGATAATTTTTAGAGGAACCGCAATGTTAAAAACTGGAAAATTTGCAGCGCTGACATTACTCAGCCTACTCATGATCAACACGGCTTTTGCCGAGGACAAATCAGCCGCCATGGTTAACGGGGTCTCGCTTCCCCAGAGCCGTGTCGAAGCGCGCGTCAAAACCGCCACTGCGCAGGGCCAGGCCGACACCCCGGAACTGCGCAAGGCGATCCGTGAAGACATGATCAGCCTTGAAGTGCTGCTGCAGGCCGCAAAAAAGGACGGGCTGGACAAGACCCCTGACGTCATAGAACAAACCGAACTCGCCAAGGACTCCATCCTGGCCAACGCGTATGTCCAGAACTATGTCAAAAGCCACCCGATCACTGATGACCAGATCAAGCAGGAATATGACAAGCTGAAAACCAATCTTGGCGACAAGGAATACAAGGTGAGCCATATCCTGGTGGGATCGGAAGAAGAAGCCAAGGCTATCATCAAGCAGCTCGGCCACAAGGGCAATTTCGAGAAAATCGCCAAGGAAAAATCCAAGGACGCCGGCTCTGCACAACATGGCGGCGCACTGGACTGGGCGGTTCCGAGCAATTTCGTTCCGCCGTTTGCCGAAGCCATGCTCACCCTGAAAAAGGGCGCTTACACCAAAGAACCGGTTAAAACCCAATTCGGCTGGCATGTCATCAAAATGGACGATATACGCCCCCTGAAAATTCCTTCATTGGAACAGGTCAAACCGCAGATACTGCAACGCCTGCAACAGGAATCGATCCAGAAGATGATTGCCGACTTGCGCAGCAGCGCAAAAATCGAGTAATCGGAAGCGCAGTCGCCACAAAAAGGGGATGCCGCGGGCATCCCCTTTTTTTCGTGCCGGCGCATTCTGAAATCACACCCCAACTTTCTCGACACATCCCGACCGCACGCAAAAGATTCCAATGCAATGAGCCCATCTGTAAATCCGGGATGCACATAGATTGGCAAGGCAAACGCACAATCAGCGACTGACCACCCGTGGAGCACCAGAAGCACGACAGAACGCAAGCCGGCGTGGAATCCGCCGGACGCGACATTCGGCACGCGCTTGATTAGCAGAAATGTTCAGGGCCGGGCGGTAGAAGGCAGGCACTGGACGGCAGGCAGAAACGCCGGCCAATGTGCATCTGTTGGTGATCACAACGCCCGCATCGAACGATCAGAACGTATAGCCGACGCCTATCGAAATGACCGGGTAGAATTTGTAACTGCTCAGCGAACTGTTCAAGTCGCTGTTGGCCTGGCTGATGTCAGCGCTAGTCACGCCAGGAATGTTGGTCGTGACGTTTGCCTTGGGTGAACCCTGATACATGATGCCTATATCGCTGGTGAACGACAGGCCGGTGTTTTTCGGGGTTCTTCCCCAGCCTATCCCCAGGTAGGGAGCCACTTTCTTGAATTCGATCGCGGCATTTACAGATTGCCCGGATGTGACACCGGTATAAGTTTGCCCGCCAATGTTGACGCTTCCGCCTGTAGGCCGCGCAGTCATATTCAAACTGTTGTTGTTGTAGATGAGGCCGCCGCTCATGCGGAAGCTGCCGGCGAAGGGGTGCCAATCGGCCAGTGCTTCCAGGCTGCTCAGGTTCAAGTCGCCGTTATAGTCTGTAGTAAGCCCGTTCGAT
>DAICZN010000068.1 GCA_027311105.1 Gallionella sp. | reverse complement strand
TGACCGGGAATACCCAGCGTTGCATTCAATGCCGCATCAGCATCCAGCACAAGCTCCCCCGCTGCCCATACCTGTGCCAAACGGCGCACGCCCGCAGCTTTCTGCGCTGCATCACGCTCTACCAGCCAGTGCAGCGCGGCTTGTCTTAACTCGGCGGGTTGAAGTGAGTCAGGTGGCATCGATTAACTGGATTGAAGAACATATTGCGAAGCTGATCCCATTTGCTGCTTTTCATATCTATCGGCAAACAGCGATCGGGATCTTTGCCCTATTGCCTTTTTCGATTGTCTCACTTCCGCGTCTCCTTCAACACTGTCTTCACCATCTTCCCGAATGCCTTATCCTTCTTCCGTTTGTCCACATAGGACATCTCGTTGAATTCTGACTCTGCCTTGAGTTTCAGGTAACTTTGGTAATGCTCAGCGTTCAGTTCACCGCTTTCGATGGCCTTGCGGATCGCACACCCCGGCTCTTTGGTGTGAGTGCAATCGGCAAAACGGCATGCTGACGCTAGTGTCTTGATGTCTGCGAAGCTGTCGTCCAACCCTTCGCCCGTACTCAGGATGCCCAGCTCGCGCATGCCCGGCATGTCGATCAGCAAGCCGCCGTTTTCGAGCACAACCAGGTGGCGACGCGTGGTGGTGTGCCTGCCCTCGCCCGTAGCACTCACAGCCCCCGTCTCCAGCTCACCTTTCCCGAGTAGCCGATTGATCAGCGTCGTCTTGCCCACGCCCGAAGAGCCGAGCAGGCAATACGTCTTGCCCGGCAGCATGAGTTGTTTCACCTGCTCGACGCCCTCGCCCGTCACGTTGCTGAGCGCGAAGATCCGGGCCGTGATGCCTGCCGCGCTGATATTCGCGAGCATACGTTCCAACTCCCCAGCGCTGACCAAGTCAGTCTTGGTCAGCAGAATCACCGGCTCGATATGTCCTTCGTTGACCATCACCAGGTAGCGCTCCAGCCTGCGCACATTGAAATCGAAATGACACGATTGCACGATGAATGCGACATCGATATTCGCCGCGATCATCTGGAAATCGATATTTTTGCCGGGAGATTTGCGCCGCAGGAAAGACCTTCTGGGCACCACATCATGGATGCTCGCAGACGTATCCGCATCGTGATACTGCACGCACACCCAATCGCCCACACAGGGCATATCCACGGAAGAAGCAGCGGTGTACAGGAACTTGCCCGTCAGCTCGGCAGGCACTTCGCCCTGTTCATTGCGCACGACATAGCGCCCGCGGTCGACCGCCATTACCCGGGCCAAGTGTCGGCCTGATTCACACGCTGCCTGCGCCGCGAGCCCGCTATCCAAACCCAGTTCGGTCAACTTCACGGCGAGCCTGCCTCTTTGATCCCAGCGTTTATATTTTGCTCCAACAGCACCTCGGTCTCCTCCGCCGTAAGGTATTTCCAGGGCAGCGGTATCAAACCGGGAACGCGCGCCATATAGCGGCGATAAACGTCGCCGTGATAGACCAGCAATTTCTGCTCCTCCAGCCACGATCCGGCAACGAAATAGAGCGTAATGAACACGCTGGATACCAGCGTCGTCACGCTCATGTCACGCGTCCAGACCAGGACCAGGCCGAAAAAATACCATGGGTGGCGCACGAAGCGGTGAAACGGGGAAAGATGGAAGTGCTCCTGATCTTCGACCTTGCGGACCTGGAGCTGCAACTGGCGCAGGCCAAGGAATTCCTGCATGTCGTAGCTCTTGAGACTCAACCAAAAGCCTAAGATCGCGGCCAGTGCCAACCCGTTTGCCAGCCAGGCGGCGATTCTCTGCCAGCGCCACAACGTCGGCTCGGGATCGTGGTAAGTGAGCCACAAGATCGGCAGGATCAGGAGCGACGCCAGGATGTTGAACAGCAGCCGGTAATACGGCATCAGGTTCGGCCAGCCTGCGGCAACCTGGCGCTTTACCACCAGCGACGCCAATGCCGAGTGCAGGGCGAAGTAGCCGATCCAGCAAAGTGACAGCAACACAAGGTCGCGCCAGGAGGATTCAGTCATGCGAACACGGCCCCTTTTAATTTGATTGAGACACCACCCGGTTGCGTCCGCACTCCTTTGCCTGATAGAGCAAGCGGTCTGCCACATCAAACAGCGAGGCAGGCTCGGAATCGGCCGCAGGGGTAATCGAGGCAACCCCTACGCTGATGGTAAGCACATTGCTGGTGCCGGATTTCTCATGCGGAATGGCCAGGTCCTGCACGAGGCTACGGCATTTTTCGGCGATCTCGATGGCGGATTCAATATTCGCCTTGGGCAGGAGCAGGACGAATTCCTCCCCGCCATAGCGCGCAAACAGGTCGGTCGCCCGCAGCGGTATCTTGTTCAGTGCCTGCGCGACCCTGGACAGGCACTCATCTCCCTTCAGGTGTCCATAGCAGTCGTTGTACTGCTTGAAATGATCGATATCCAGCACGATGAGCGAGAGCGGCTGGCGATCGCGCATGGCGTGGAACCATTCGGACTTCAGGGTCTGGTCGAACAGCCGGCGGTTTGCCACGCCGGTCAGGCCATCCTGCAGCGTAAGCGCCTCCAGCTTGCGATTGAGCGCGAGCAATTCCTCTTCCATCTTTTTGCGCTCGGAGATGTCGAACATGAAGCCGACCAGTTCTGTCGTGACGCCATCCCTGCGGATGACGTGGACATAGTCGCGTATCCAGACGAAGTTGCCGTCCGCCGTCAACGCACGGTAGTCCGCTTCGTGGTCGATACCCCCGATAGTCTGGGCGACGCAGAAGTTGGTCGTCCGTTCGCGATCTTCCGGATGGATGCGATCGATCCAGTCGTTCGCAGTCAGCCAGCTTTCCTGGGGCCAGCCGAGCAGCGCTTCGATCTGCGGACCGATGTAGCTGAACTTCATGGTTTCCCAGTCGATCTTCCAGGGAATCGCCTTGGTAGATTCGAGCAGAGTCTTGTAGGTGCCATCCGTTTCCGCGAGGGCAATGCGTTCTTCATGTTGCGCGATTCCATGCATGTTTTTCTTTCACCCCTTTAGTGATTTTGAAATTTCAGTGTGCTGCGCTATTGATGATCCGGCAAGAACCCGCAGCCCGCCCTTTATTATTTTATTGCGAAACTGCTGCGATGCTGCCCCTATTAAATTTAGGGACTCACAAACAGGCAGCAAAGGACCTGGTGCCAATCGCCTATTCCAGTGCTCCCTGCCAGAGCATGTCGTAACCCAATTCCTTGCTTTCGACACACAGCTTGGCCAAGGCCGCGAATTTTTCCTTGAATGCCTTGTCAGCGTGCGACCGCTCATGCTCCTGAAAAGACTTCCAGTAGGTCACGATCGCAATATGCTTTTCCGCCGATCTGGAATCGCTCAACGAGCCTTCGTCCGAAACGAAACCGGAGAACTCATAAACCTGGCCGGCGATGAATCCGCCCTTGTCGCCGCCGTAGGTGTCTTTCACCACATTGCACATCTCGGCCAGCGCCAGCTCGACATCCTCGAAAGCCACATCGGGTTTGATTGTGGCCGTATTGAAA
>DAICZN010000055.1 GCA_027311105.1 Gallionella sp. | reverse complement strand
GTCCCCACCCTACCGGGCTTTAAAAAATCACAATTATTTGCATCACCCCTATAAGGAAGGCTGGGGAAATAACTTCACATCGTAAATAACATGACTTGGCCCAATGACATAGCGTAATGCCTGTTTCAAATTTGTGGCTATATCATCTTCACTAAGTTCGATTGTTATGCGAATTGTTTCTTTTTTTATAGTACGTTTGATTCCTTCAGAATTTAATTCTCCAATAGCATCAACAGTTTTCCCTTCTTGGTACCCACGCCTAACCAATCCAGCTATTAAGTCTGCTCCCTGCAAAGGAAAACATTCTTTGTCATCCTGAAATCTCGGGGTTGCACCGAAATATTTTTTTATCTCCTCTGGCCTATTATTAAAATACTCCTGCCAAGAGGAAATAATGATGTTTTTATCAATATGATTGTCAAAAATAAAATCAATTTTTTCCTCTGAAAAATAATCTTGCATTTCAAATCTATGCTGATGGAACATAGCCATCAGGGCACTGAATGTAAAAAAATATGGATCTGCTGCGTATGCCCAGTCAATGTTCATGTTTGGTACAAATATACGTGATCGAGCTCGCTTCAAGTCATTTGTGTTTATTTTTATTGCAACAAATCCCAGCGAATGTCGATAAAGCGTATCGAAAAAGACACCTATGTTGTTAATGCGATTGGGAGTAGTCATTTCCTGAAAGTGGAAATGATAAATCCTGCGCTCATCTAGTACCCCCCAATTGGGAAGCATCTTTTCCCATTCCACAGAAAATTGCCCCCAAGCTTCAGCTGTGGAAATGCAACCAGCCATAACGAAAAGACCACTTTCGTCGTAGCTCTCATCAATAAATGCTTGCAGTGTCATATGTTAGCGTCCGCCAGTCTTTAAAGGATATTCACGAGCGTCTTCTACTGGCAAGTTCCCGGTCATTCGCCCCAAACAACTAAGTCCTCTTGAATTCAGCGTAGCAACGATACGCTGAGTGCAAAAATAAAGTGTGCGCAAAGCGCACACAACATCTTCTGCTTTTTCCCCTGAGCGCCGCCTCGATCAGGCGCAAACGAGCGGTGGGGTTGGGCGAGCACTGTTTGAGCACGTGGCCGCGTAGCGGATCGTGCGAGTTGCGCAGCCCCGCTCGTTTGGGTCTGATCGAGGGTACCCCGAAGGGGCGGCAAACCGGGGTCGCCTTTTCTTTGGCTACTTTCTTTTTGGCGAAGCAAAAGAAAGTAGCTTGCTGCCGGGCAACCCCCGGCGGTTTTGATTTGCTTTTGTCATTCATCCTTCGATACACCGCGCTATGCGCGGCACTCAGGGCGAACGGCTCCTAATTTACAAATCCAGCAACACCCTCCCCGGATATTCCAGCGCTTCCTTGATCGTAGCCAGGAACTGCACCGCCTCCCGCCCGTCGATGATGCGGTGATCGTAGGAAACAGCGAGATAGTTCATCGGGCGTATCACCACCTGCCCGTTCTCGGCGACCGGACGGTCCTTGGTGGCATGGATGCCGAGGATCGCGGCCTGGGGCGGGTTAATGATGGGCGTGGACAGCATAGAGCCGAACACGCCGCCGTTGGAGATCGAGAACGTGCCGCCGGTGAGTTCCTCCATCGTCAGCTTGCCGACCTTCGCTCTGGCACCGAAATCGGCGATCTGCTTTTCGATGTCGGAGAATGAGAGTTTATCCGCATCACGGATGATGGGCACGACCAGGCCGCGCTCGCTGCCGATCGCCATGCCGATGTCGAAATAGCCGTGGTAGATGATATCGCTGCCGTCCACCGAGGCATTGACGATGGGGAATTTCTGCAACGCCAGCACCACCGCCTTGACGAAGAACGACGAGAAACCGAGCTTGACGCCGTGCTTTTTCTCGAACGCATCCTTGTAGCGGTTGCGCAGCTCGATCACCGGTTGCATGTTGACCTCGTTAAAGGTGGTCAGGATCGCGGCGTTTTGCTGCGATTGCAGCAGGCGTTCGGCGATGCGCTGGCGGATGCGCGTCATCGCGACGCGCTGCTCCGGGCGATTGCCGGACGGTGCGATCGCCGGCACGGCCTGCCTGCTTTCCCCCATAGTGACCGAGGGGGCGGACTTGACCTGCTGCATCGCATTCAGCACGTCCTCTTTGGTGACGCGTCCGCTGCGTCCGCTGCCCTGCAGGCTGGCGGCATCGACTTCATGTTCGCGCGCCAGTTTGCGCACCGAAGGCGGCACGGCGGAAGCGGCCGCATGCGCCGGGGCGGCAACCGGTTTGGCAGCCGCTGCAGCGGTGTCGATCTGCGCGATCAGCTCTTCGCTGCCCACCTTCTCGCCATCGCCCTTGATGATCTTGACCAGCACACCGGATTTGCTCGCGGGCAGTTCCAGCACCACCTTGTCGGTCTCGACGTCGATCAGGTTTTCACCCTCGCTGACTGCATCGCCGACACGCTTGTGCCAGGTCAGCAGCGTCGCCTCGGACACGGATTCTGACAATTGCGGCACTTTGACTTCAACCAAATTACTTTTAATGTTACTCATGGTGTGGTGTCCCCGGTTTAGGTTTGTTGTCGAGATCGTCGCGGAACGCCGCCTCGATCACCGCTTTCTGTTGTTCCTGGTGCACCGCCAGATAACCGGCGGCGGGTGCTGCGGACGAGGGCCGCAGCGCGTAGTCGAGGTGCATTCCCTTGCGCAAATGACGCAGCAGATAATGCTGGATGCGGTGCCACGCGCCCTGGTTGCCGGGTTCTTCCTGGCACCATACCACCTCGGTCGCATTCGGATACGCGGCGATCTGCGCGGCGAAATCATCGTGAGGGAAAGGATAAAGCTGTTCGATGCGTATGATCGCCATATCCGCAGTGCCCCTGGCGCGGCGCGCCGAAAGCAGATCGTAATAAACCTTGCCGCTGCACGCGATGATGCGGCGCACTTTTTGGTTGTCCAGCGTATCGATTTCGGCAATCACCGGCTGGAAGTGGCCCTGCGTCAAATCACTGAGCGGCGAGGACGCGTCCTTGCTGCGCAACATGCTCTTGGGCGTGAATACGATCAGCGGTTTGCGCATCGGGCGCAACATCTGGCGGCGCAGCAGATGGAATATTTGCGCGGCGCTGGAAGGAACGCACACCTGTATGTTGTAGTCGGCGCACAATTGCAGATAGCGCTCGATGCGTCCCGAGGAATGCTCCGGGCCCTGCCCCTCATAGCCGTGCGGCAACAGCATCACCAGTCCGCACAACCTTCCCCATTTCACCTCGCCGGAGGCGATGAACTGGTCGATCACCACTTGCGCCCCGTTGGCGAAATCGCCGAACTGTGCTTCCCACAGCACCAATGAATTCGGTTCGGCAGTCGCATAACCGTATTCGAAACCCAGTACCGCTTCTTCGGACAGCAGCGAATCGATCACGACGAAATCCGCCTGTTCGGGGGATAAATGCTGCAGCGGTGAATAGGATCCCTCGTTCCATTCCTTCCGGTTCTGGTTATGCCAGGTGGCGTGGCGGTGAAAGAACGTGCCGCGCCGGCTGTCCTGTCCGCTGAGCCGCACCGGATAGCCTTCACTGAGCAGCGTCGCGTACGCGAGGTTTTCCGCCATGCCCCAGTCCAGCGGCAGTTCGCCGCGCGCCATCGCGGCACGGTCATCGACGATCTTCTGCACGCGTGAATGAAGAACAAAGTTTTCCGGGACGGTGGTCAATGGTATCGCCAGTTGTTGCAATCGCTCCAGCGGCACGGCGGTCTTCACCGCGGTATCCCATTGCACATTACGTTTGAACGGCGACCAGTCAATGGTGGTTTTGCCGCTGCCGTTTTCCAGTGCGGGCTGGATAGAGTTGCGTCCCTCGTCCATAGCCCGGTGGTAAACAGCAATCATCGCGTCCGCTTCTCCGGCCTGGATCACCCCCTGCTGTTCCAGTCGCTGCGCATAAAGCGCGCGCGTGCCGGGATGCTGGCGGATGAAACGATACATGAACGGTTGGGTGACCAGCGGCTCGTCCTGCTCGTTGTGCCCCAGCTTGCGGAAGCACACCAGATCGATCACGACATCCTTTTGGAATTGCATGCGGTAATCCAGCGCGATCTCGGTGATCAGCAATACCGCATCGGGATCGTCCGCATTCACATGAAAGATCGGCGCGTCGATCATCTTCGCCACGTCGCTGCAATAGGTGCTGGAACGCACGTCGCGTATGTCCGATGCGGTGAAGCCGATCTGGTTGTTGGTGATGATGTGCACCGTGCCGCCGGTGCGGTAGCCCCGCGTTTGCGACATCGCCAGCGTTTCCATCACCACGCCCTGTCCGGCAAATGCCGCATCGCCGTGCAGCAGAATCGGGATCACTTTGGATCCCTCGAAATCCTTGAGGCGGTGCTGGCGCGCGCGCACCGAACCCTCCACCACCGGGTTGACGATCTCCAGGTGCGAGGGATTGAAGGCCAGCGCGATATGCAGGTCGCCGCCCGGCGTGGCGATGTCGGCGGAAAATCCCTGGTGGTACTTGACGTCGCCGGAAGTCAGATGCTCGGCATGGATCCCCTCGAATTCGGCGAACAGCATCGAGGGCAGTTTGCCGAGTATGTTGACCAGCACGTTCAGCCGGCCGCGATGCGCCATGCCGATCACGGTTTCCTGTATGCCCTGTGCACCGGCGCGCTGCAGCAGATGTTCGAGCAACGGGATCGTCGTCTCGCCGCCTTCCAGCGAGAAGCGTTTCTGCCCGACGAATTTGGTGTGCAGGTAGCGCTCCAGTGTTTCGGCGGCGGTGAGCAGTTCCAAGGTACGGCGGCGCTTCGCGGCATCGTAGCCGGCCGATCCGCGCACGCTTTCCAGGCGAGTTTGTATCCAGCGCTTTTGCGCGACATCGCTGATATACATGTATTCCGCGCCTATGCTGCCGCAGTAAGTCTGGCGCAACAGCTGGAGGATTTCGCGCAAGGTCATGCGCGCACTGCCAACCAGAGAGCCGGTCTCAAAGGTGGTATCCATGTCCGCCTCGCCCAAACCGTAATGTGCCGGATCGAGTTCGGGGACCACCGGCTTGGCATGGCGATTCAGCGGGTCGAGGTTGGCGACACGCACGCCCAGGAAGCGGTGCGCGTTGATGAGCTGCAACACGAAAACCTGCTTGCGTTCCAACTCGACATCGGCTGCCGTTGAACTGCCGGCAGCCGTTTTCGGCAAGGTCGCAAAAGTGCGCTGGATGGCGCTGTGCAATACGTCGTGCGCGCCATTTTCCAATGGCGGCAACGCATCGAAATAAGCGCGCCATTCGCCTGACACCGCACCCGGGTCAAGCAGGTATTGCTCGTACAATTCCTCCACGAAGGACGCGTTGGTGCCGAACAGCAGCGAGCTGTCCTTCATCAACTGCATGAAATTGACGGGGTTGTTCAACGTTTTTTCTCCGGAACATAATCACGCTTCACCGCACCGCGATACAGCTGGCGCGGGCGGCCGATCTTGTGATCGCCGGAGGCGATCATCTCGTTCCATTGCGAAATCCAGCCTATGGTGCGCGCCACGGCAAAGATCACCGTGAACATGTTGGTCGGTATGCCCAGCGCGCTCAGCACGATGCCGGAATAAAAATCCACATTCGGATACAGCTTGTGATCGATGAAATACGGGTCGCTCAACGCGGTGCGCTCCAGCTCCATCGCCAGCTCAAACAGCTTGTTGTTTTCCAGCTTCAGTTCCTTGAGCACTTCATGGCAGGTCTGGCGCATCACGCTGGCGCGCGGATCCATATTCTTGTACACACGGTGGCCAAAACCCATCAGGCGGTATTTCTTGTCCTTTACGCCCTGCACATACTCCTTCACCCGCGACACATCGCCGATTTCCATCAGCATATTCAGCGCGGCTTCGTTGGCGCCCCCGTGTGCGGGGCCCCACAGCGCGGCGATGCCGGAAGATATGCAGGCGAATGGATTGGCGCCGCTGGAGCCGGCCAGCCGCACCGTGGAGGTGGATGCGTTCTGTTCATGGTCGGCGTGCAGAATCAGGATGCGATCCAGCGCGCGAACCAGCACCGGGTTTGGTATGTATTCTTCAGCCGGCGTGGCGAACATCATGTACATCAGATTTTCCGCGTAGCCGAATTTGTTCTTCGGGAACATGAACGGGGCCCCGGTGTAGTACTTGTGCGCCATTGCCGCAATGGTCGGCACTTTCGCCAGCATGCGCAACGCGGAAATATCCCGGTGTTCGGGATTATTGATGTCCAGCGAGTCATGGTAAAAGGCCGACAGCGCACCCACCACGCCGACCATCACCGCCATCGGATGCGCGTCGCGGCGGAAGCCGGAGAAAAATCGCGTTATCTGATCGTGCACCATCGTATGGGATGTCACCTTGCGGTTGAATTCAGCCTTCTGCCCGGCATCGGGCAATTCGCCGTTCAGCAGCAGATAGCATACCTCGAGGAAATCGGATTGCTCGGCCAGCTGCTCGATGGGATAACCGCGGTAATAAAGCAGGCCGGCATCACCGTCGATGAAGGTGATTTCCGATGTGCAACTGGCAGTCGAAAAGAATGCCGGGTCGTAGGTGAATATGCCCAGTTTGCCGAGGTTATGTATATCAATCACATCCGGCCCGAGTGTGCCGGACATGATCGGCAGTTCGACACTGCGCCCGTCATCCATGGTCAGGGTTGCGATACGGTTCTTTTCCATTCTTGACGACTCCTAAAGGTTGCGGGGCATATTAAACTGCCCTGATCTTCTCCAGCAACGCCTTGTGAGCTTCCTGCGTTGCTTCCTGCGTTGCTTCCTGTATCCCTCGCCCCGCTCTCCCCGCAATCATATCCCAGAGCGGGTTGTCAGGCATATCCAGCAATTCCTCGAATATCTGCGCCTCCTTTTCATTGAGCTGCGCGTAATGCTCATCGACAAAACGTCCCAACACGATGTCCAGCTCCAGCAACCCGCGGCGGCAGCGCCAGCGCACTCTCTCAAGATTTTTCGGGACGACATTCACACCATGCGCCTGACCATCAAATCCTTGATGTTGCCGATGGCTTCGGTCGGATTCAATTCCTTGGGGCACACATCCACACAATTCATGATGGTGTGACAGCGGAACAACCGGTAAGGGTCTTCAAGATCATCAAGACGCTCGCTGGTTGCCTGATCGCGCGTGTCGGCGATAAAACGATAAGCCTGCAGCAAGCCGGCCGGGCCGACGAATTTGTCCGGGTTCCACCAGAATGACGGGCATGCCGTCGTGCAGCAACCGCACAGGATGCATTCATACAAACCGTTCAGATGCGCGCGCTGTTCGGGTGATTGCAGGCGCTCGGTTTCCGGCGGGGGATCGTTGTTGATCAGGTAGGGCTTGACGGAATGGTATTGCTTGAAAAATTGCGTCATATCCACGATCAGATCGCGTATCACCGGCAAACCCGGCAACGGCCGCAACTCGACCGGCTCCCTGAGTGAAGACAGCGGCGTGATGCACGCCAGGCCGTTGCGCCCGTTGATATTCATCGCGTCCGAACCGCACACACCCTCGCGGCATGACTTGCGCAATGACAGGCTGTCGTCCTGTTGCTTGATCAGCAACAGCGCGTCGAGCAGCATCTTCCCCTGGGTGCTGTCGTCGAGCCTGATGTCCAGTTCATAGTCCTGCATGTACGGCGCAGTGTCCGTGTCCGGGTTGTAACGATAAATACGAAACTTCATGAATGCTCCTTAGCCAGCACGGATAGCTGGTAACGGGTAGTTGGCGGCTGATTAGGCTACCCGCTACGTGCCACGAACTACCGGCTCAATAAACCCGCGCCTTGAGCGGAAACGATTCCACTGTAAGCGGCTTCAACCTTACCGGCTTGTAATCCAGCCGGCTGCCTTCCCGAAAATACAGGCTGTGCTTGAGCCAGTTCACATCGTCGCGCTGCTGGAAGTCGTCGCGCGCATGGGCGCCGCGGCTTTCCTTGCGTGCAGCGGCCGAGATCATGGTCGCCTGGGCCACCTCGATCAGGTTGTCCAGTTCCAGCGCCTCGATGCGCGCGGTATTGAACACCCGGCTTTTATCCCGTATCCCGGTGTGTGCGACACGCTCGGCGATCTGCTTGATCTGCTCAACGCCTTCCGCCAGCAGGCCCGGAAAGCGGAACACCCCGCAATGCTTCTGCATGGTCTTGCGCATCGCATCGCCGACTTCTGACACGCTCTCGCCGCTCTGCTGGTTTTCCAGCCGGGCCAGGCGCGCCAGCGGACGCTCGGCCGCATCGGCAGGCAGGGGTTTGGTATGGGGGTTGTTCTTGATGTCCTCAATGATCTGCCGGCCCGCTTCACGGCCGAACACGATCAGGTCGAGCAGCGAGTTGCAGCCCAGGCGGTTTGCGCCATGCACCGAGACACAAGCGCATTCGCCCACCGCATACAGGCCGTGAACCACTTCATCCGGCCCTGTCTTGTAGGGTGCGACGACCTGTCCGTGGTAATTGGTGGGAATACCGCCCATCATGTAGTGCGCGGTCGGAACGACGGGAATGGGGGCCTTGGCCGGATCGACATGGGCGAATTTCAGCGAAATCTCGCGTATCCCGGGCAGCCGCTGCCTGATCACATCATCGCCGAGATGATCCAGCTTGAGCATGATGTGGTCGCCATGCGGCCCGCAACCGCGCCCCTCGTTGATCTCAATCGTCATCGCGCGCGCCACCACATCGCGGCTCGCCAGGTCTTTCGCGTTCGGCGCGTATTTCGGCATGAAGCGTTCGCCATCCTTGTTGACCAGGTAACCGCCCTCGCCGCGCACCCCTTCGGTGATCAGCACCCCCGCGCCATACACGCCGGTGGGATGAAACTGGAAGAACTCCATGTCTTCCAGCGGAATCCCGGCGCGCGCCGCCATGCCCAGTCCATCGCCGGTATTGATGAAGGCATTGGTGCTGGACTGGAAGATGCGCCCTGCGCCGCCGGTGGCGAACAGGGTTGCGCGCGCCTGGAAGATCATCGTCTCGCCGGTTTCGATCTCCAGCGCGGTCACACCCAGCACATCGCCGTCCTGATCGCGGATCAGGTCCAGGGCCATCCATTCGGTGAAGAAATGCGTATTGGCTTTCACGTTCTGCTGGTACAGCGTGTGCAGCAATGCATGACCGGTGCGGTCGGCCGCCGCGCACGCGCGATCCACCGGCGTCTTGCCATATTCCTGCATGTGGCCGCCGAACGGACGCTGATATATCTTGCCGCTGTCGGTGCGGTCGAACGGCATTCCGAAATGCTCCAGCTCGTACACCACCTCCGGTGCGGCGCGGCACATGAACTCGATGGCATCCTGGTCGCCAAGATAATCCGAGCCTTTCACCGTGTCGTACATATGCCAGTGCCAGTTGTCCTCCTTGATATTCCCCAGCGAGGCGGCGATGCCACCCTGTGCCGCCACGGTGTGGGAACGGGTCGGAAACACCTTGGACAACACCGCGACTTTCAGGCCCGCATGTGCCAGCTGCAGCGCCGCGCGCATTCCGGAACCGCCCGCGCCGACCACCACAACGTCGAATGTCCTTTTAGCGATTGCCATTGTTAACCGAATCCTTTGAAATTTGTTTTTCGGGATGAAGCGCAAGGAGCCGCGCAGCGAATGACAAAGACATATCAAACATGATAGGCGAGGAATGAGCGAGCACGCGACGCCGCGATGCGCCCGACAAACAAATTTTCATCACATTCCCCACAGAATTTGCACCGACCAGATCGTATAAAGCAGCAGCGCCAGTATCACCAGCACATGAATAACCAGGCGCGCGCTGGCGGGTTTGACGTAATCCATCACAATGTCGCGTATGCCGACCCACGCGTGATAGAACAGGCCCAGCAAAAACAACAAGCTGAATGTGCGCACGGTCTGGCTGGAAAACAGTTCGGTCCAGACGTCATATCCCCAATAGGGTTGCATCAGCAGGTAACCGACCATAGCCATGCAGTACAGCGCCATCAGCAGCGCCGTGATGCGCTGCATCAACCAGTCGCGCAGGCCGTAGTGCGCGCCGACGACAACGCGATTCACCATAGCTTCACTCCCAGGAATATTGTCAACGCCAGGCTCGCCACGATCACCACCTTGCTGCTGCCGCGTGCCTGTGCAAGATTGCGCACCAGGTGCAAATCGACCGCCAAATAGCGCAGCCCGGCGCAGAAATGATGCAGGAACGCCCAGAGCAGTCCGATCAACATGATCTTGATATACGAATTACCCAGGATTTCGGCCAGTTGCGTGTAAGTCTCGATGGATTTCAGGCTGTACTGCAGCATCAGCAGCAGCAATGGAAGCGCGCAGAACAACATCAAGCCACTGATGCGATGAAGAATCGAAACGATACCGGGCAGCGGCAGTTTTATCAGATGCAGCGCGAGGTGCTTGGGACGTTGCTTGTTCATTACTGATCGGCATAAAACAGACAGGCGTAATCCTACACCAATTTACCCAACAAAAAAGCGGTGAAATGATTATCATGCTGGTATTAAATATCATTTAATCTCCGGGGAGAAAAACATGAAGGCACCAATCCGCGTCACCATTACCGGCGCAGCAGGACAGATCGGCTACGCCACACTGTTTCGCATCGCCAACGGCGACATGCTTGGGCGCGAGCAACCTGTCATCCTGCAATTGCTGGATTTGCCGCAGGCGCAGCCAATATTGCGCGGCGTGATGATGGAGCTTGAAGATTGCGCCTTTCCATTGTTGCAGCAGGTCATCATCACCGACAATCCCAAGGTGGCTTTCATGGATACCGAGATTGCGCTGTTGATCGGTGCCCGCCCGCGCAGCAAAGGAATGGAACGCAAGGATTTGATCGAAGCCAACGGCGCTATCTTCTCCGCACAGGGCAAGCTGCTCAACGAGCATGCCGCGCGCCACGTCAAGGTGCTGGTGGTGGGCAACCCCGCCAACACCAACGCGCTGATCACGATGAAGAACGCCCCCGATCTGAACCCGAGCAATTTCACCGCAATGATGCGCCTGGACCACAACCGTGCCATAGCCCAGGTCGCACTCAAACTTTTCCAGCCTATCCGCGACATCAATAAAATGATCGTATGGGGCAATCATTCAGGCACCCAGTATCCCGACCTCGACCACGCCGAAATACGCGGCCGCATGGTGCGCGACATCCTGCCCGACCAGGATTGGGTGGAACGGGAATTCATCCCCACCGTGCAAAAGCGCGGTGCGGCAGTCATCGAGGCGCGCGGATCATCGAGCGCGGCAAGTGCCGCCAATGCGGCCATCTCGCACATCCACGACTGGATGCTCAGCTCCCACCACAACGACTGGGTAACCATGAGCGTGCCGTCCGACGGCAGCTACGGCATACCTGAAGGCGTCATCTACGGTTTTCCGGTTACCTGCAAGCACGGCAATTACAGAATCGTGCAGGGATTGCCGATCAGCGAACTGGGTCGTAATCACATGGAAGAGAGCTACCGCGAATTGACGGAAGAACGCGACCATGTGAAACACCTGCTTGGATAAACGAATGCGACCGTAACCCGTAATGGCAGCCCCGAAATATACCGCCCTGCTATTCATAACCCTGGTCTTGCCGGCAACGCTTCCCGGATGCGGGAAGCGCGACACGCAGCCGGGCACCGCGCAGGAAGCCGGGCAATTGTGTGCTGCGCTTAAAGGCGCCGGTTTCACCGGAAAATGCACGGTCAACGGTTTTACCAACACGCTTGGCATCGTAATAGACATCGACGATGTGAAGGCAATATACCTGTGCCCCGATATTGCAAACAGGATAAAACCATCGACCATGGGGCTTGCCGGCCAGTGGAAGCTGCAAATCCTTTCTCCTTATCGTGACGACAAACCGCTTGGTGATTGTGTTCTGCATTGACAAAAAATGGGGCGCATCCTTACGTCGCCGGCGCCCGCTGTACGATATATTTACATTCATTGAACAGACACGTATTTAGCTCGCCGGCCCTATATCGGGTAAACTTGCCCTGTATTTCCAGAGTCGACAACCCGCACAATTTGCCATGAACGAAAAACTGTTATTCCTGCTGGATGGATATGAAGAGTGTTATCCGCTGAATGTTGAAGAACGGTATCCGCGCGTGATGGACACCATCACCGAGCTGTGGAATTCAAACGAGATTGACGCTTACTTCTCCGACCTGATGATCGACAACCGCGGCGGGACCCGGCAGGGGTTTCCGCCCGAAGTGGCATCCGAAATCTTTGCGTTAAGCATGGCCCATGCAAACATACGCGAGAAGAAAAAGAAAGTTGCGACCGGGGGCAATCCCTGGGAGGGCGTTGAAAATTCCAAGAAACTCGCCGTCCAGCAGCAAGGCTATGCTTACTCCCCAAGGGGTTTCACCCAGTCGGCCGAAAAGGGCGACCATAAAGCCGTTTTGCTATTTCTGAACTGCGGCGTGGATATCAATACACGCGATGAACAGGGCTGGACCCCGCTGATGATATCCACCTTCAATGGCAGGGAAGAAGTCGCAATGCTGCTGATTCGCCATGGTGCCGATGTCAACGCCAAGGATGCGGCCGGCTACGGGCCGCTGCACTGGGCCGCATTCAACGGTTACAGCGAAGTGGTGAAACTGCTCGTCGAAAAACGCGCTTTCGTGAATGCTGTCAGCAAACATGGCTTGACCCCGCTTCTGCAAGCGGCCACACGCGGCCATCTTGTTACTGCCGGCCAACTGATAGCCGGGGGCGCCAATGTCAATCTGGCCAGCAACGACGGCTGGACGCCATTGCACAAGGCCGCCGCCAACGGCCATACCGAGGTAGTCAAATTGTTGCTTGCCAAGGGAGCCAACCCAGATTCGGAATACCAGGATGGCACGACCCCCTTGAGCATAGCCGCCAAAAACAGGCACGCGGCTATAGTGGCGCTGCTTACTGCCAGTAAGCAGGCAACAAAACCCAGGGCATAAAATTCAGGCCATAAGATTCCGGGCATCCCGTCCGCACTCCCTTGATATTTGCCTGGCCGCCTCCAGATAGCAAACCATAAATATCTCGAGGTTTGTCATGCAAAATATCCGGCCCGCGGCTGTTGCAGGCACGTTCTACCCCGCCGAACCCGGGCAGCTGGCGCATGACGTGCAACAGCTGCTGGTCCGGGCACACGCCGGCACCCCACGCCTGCTTGATCTGGTGCCCAAGGCGCTGATCGTTCCGCACGCCGGTTACATTTATTCCGGCGCGGTCGCCGCCACCGCCTACGCCTCAGTGCTGCCGATCGCCGGGCGCATCCGTCGCGTGGTATTGCTCGGTCCGGCTCATCGCATCGCGGTGCGCGGCCTGGCTCTGCCCGGTGCGGACGCCTTCGGCACACCGCTGGGCTGCGTGACGCTGGACGCTGCAGGCGCGCGCGCCATCGCCCACCTGCCGCAGGTCGGTATCAGCGCACAGGCGCACGCGCTGGAACACTCGCTGGAAGTGCAACTGCCGTTCCTGCAAAGCATATTGACTGATTTCACGTTGCTGCCATTGGCGGTCGGCATGGCCACCGCCCAGGAAGTCGCCGAAGTTCTTGATGCGGTGTGGGGCGGCGACGAAACGCTGATCGTGATCAGCTCCGACCTGTCGCACTATCTGCCCTACGCCACCGCGCAGCGCGTGGATCAGGCAACCGCGCAATCCATCCTGAAACTGCAGCAGCCGATTCCGCATGACCAGGCCTGCGGCGGCACCCCGATCAGCGGCCTGATCATCGCGGCGCAGAAGCACCATCTCGCGCCCCATTTGCTCGATCTGCGAAACTCCGGTGACACAGCCGGATCTGATGACCGGGTGGTAGGGTACGCGTCCTTCGCCTTCACCATGGAGGAAAGCAATGTCCATTGAAAAAGGAGAGATTCTGTTGCCGATCGCGCGCGCCGCGATCGCGCGTGCGCTGAAGGTACCCCGCGCGGCAGATGAATCGTCACCGTGGCTTGCCGAACACGGCGCGTGCTTCGTCACGCTGACGCAATCCGGCGAGCTGCGCGGCTGCATCGGATCTCTGCATGCGCACCGTTCCCTGCTCGACGATGTCAAAGGCAACGCCGTGTCCGCCGCCTTGCACGACCCGCGTTTTACCCCGTTGAGCGCGGAAGAGTTCGACATCACCACGATCGAGGTTTCGCTGCTCTCGGCTACCCAGGCCATGGTTGTCCGGGACGAGGCGGATGCATTGGCGCAATTGCGTCCCGGCGTGGATGGCATCATCTTTGAATACGGCCGGTATCGCAGCACGTTTTTGCCGCAGGTCTGGGAAAGCCTCGCGCAACCGCGCCAGTTTCTCGCGATGCTCAGGCGCAAGGCCGGGCTGCCCGATGACTTCTGGGCGGAGGACGTGAAGCTGTCGCGCTACAGCGTGACCAAATGGAGCGAGAAAGAGTACCAACATGGATGAAGCTATCAGCATCGCCGAACGCTATCCTGCCAAATACTGGCACAGGCTGGATGACGGGCGCATCCAGTGCGACCTGTGCCCGCGCGACTGCAAGCTGCACGAAGGCCAGCGCGGCGCATGCTTCGTGCGCGGCCGCGTTGATGAT
>DAICZN010000064.1 GCA_027311105.1 Gallionella sp. | reverse complement strand
ATACAATCCCATTCAAGAGAAGCATGAACAGCGGCCCGCGCCGAAGCTCGGGGTCGGGTGAAAGTGTACGGGAAAACTGAAAATGGCGGGGAGCAAAGCCCCGCGCCACTTGCAGGGCAAACTATGCTCCCAGAATGCCCTTGCCGGATTTCTTGGCTGCCGGCTTCTTGGCTACCGCTTTTTTTGCTGCCGGATTTTTAGCGGCGACTTTCTTGGCTGCCGGTTTTGCGGCTGTTTTTTTCGCTGCAGGCTTTTTTGTTGCGGGTGTCTTTGATGTTGCCATTTTCATTCTCCATTAAATTTTAGAACTTTCACGATGACTCACTACACACCCAAACGCGCTGTTTTAGCGATAGACGCTTGCGGCATCGGTACTGTATCCACGTTTAAAAAATCGCGCAACAAATTTCGTGAGAATTTTCATTAAATCCGCAACACTTACACAACCACGCTTTCGCCCGAGTACAGCTGCTCGACCTCCTCGCGTTTGCGCACCAGGTGCATGACTTTACCCTCGACCATCACCTCGGCGGCGCGCGGCCTGGTGTTGTAATTGGAGCTCATGCTCATCCCGTACGCACCCGCGGAAAGCACAGCCAGAAAGGACTGCGGGGCGATTGCCAGGTTTCTGGCATGGCCGATGAAGTCACAGGTTTCACAGATAGGTCCGACCACCTCATAGTTCTGCGAAGCATGATTTTCCTGCCTGACCGGCACTATGTTGTGGAAGGCATCGTACAGGGCGGGACGCATCAAGTCGTTCATCGCCGCATCCACAATGGCAAAATTCTTCTCTTCACCATGCTTGAGGTATTCCACCCGGGTCAGTAAAACGCCCGCATTGCCGACCAGAATACGCCCGGGCTCGAGAATCAGTTTTTCGCCGCGTCCGCGCAGCGCGGCCAGCAGCTCGGCCACATAATCGCCAATTGCCGGGGGTGTTTCATCGTCATAGCAGATGCCCAGCCCCCCGCCCAGATCGAGATGTTCCAGATGAATACCCCCGGCGGCCAATACGTCAACCAGCGCCAATATCTTCTTCGCTGCGGCGATGAACGGGCTGGTTTCGGTGAGCTGTGAGCAGATGTGGCAGTCCATGCCGGTGATGCGCAGATGCGGCAGTTTCGCGGCTTTGCGGTATAACCCGACGGCTTCCGTATAAGCCACGCCGAATTTGTTCTGCTTCAGCCCGGTGGAGATATAAGGATGTGTTTTTGCATCCACATCCGGGTTCACGCGCAGGCTGACCGGGGCGACCTTGCCCATGCCCGCAGCCACCTGGTTCAAACGTTCCAGCTCTGCGGCAGACTCGACGTTGAAGCACAGAATATCCGCTTCCAGCGCCAGGCGTATTTCAGCCACGGTCTTGCCGACTCCCGAGAACACCACTTTGCGCGCATCGCCGCCCGCCGCCAGCACGCGCTTCAACTCTCCGCCGGACACGATGTCGAAACCCGCTCCCAGCCGCGCAAACACGTTCAGGATTGCCAGACTGGAATTGGCTTTTACCGCATAGCAAATCAGATGATCGCGTCCCTGCAGGGCGTTTGCGAACTGGAGAAAACTGTCTGTCAGGGCGGCGCGTGAATACACATAGCAAGGCGTGCCGAACCGGGCCGCGATGTCCTCAAGCGGCACCTGCTCTGCATAAAGCTCGCCATTCTGGTAATGGAAATAATCGCTCATGGCTGTTTGGCCGGCGTGCCCGGGTTTTGCGCACCGGGTGCAGGCTGGCTTGTTGCAGGAACCTGGGAAGCCGCAGCCTGGGAAGCCGCAGCTTGGGCTGCTGCAGCCCGGGATGCCGCAAGCTGCGCTGGAGACAGCATCAGCGGGGCTTTGTGCCCGCAGCCCTGCAACATTAATATTGCAGTGACGGCCATGAGTTTGGCCGGGATATTGGAATCGAACATGATTGCACCTCGGGTAATTTGGCAAGCCGATTATATAGGCTGGCCATGGCCGAAAGCCACCAGGAATCAAATCGGATCCTGTTGGCATACGGGTGGACGACAAACGATATTTCTACAGCGCAATAGCCTTGAGCTCGCTGCGCAAGCGCGCATAATCGGGGCACACGCTTTCCACCAGGCGCCAGAACGCTGCCGAATGATTCAGCTCGCGCAGATGAGCCAGCTCATGCGCCACCACGTAGTCGATCAGGCGCAGCGGCAATTTGACCAGTTGCACATTCAGCCGGACAGTACCTTCGGCCGTACAGCTTCCCCATTGTGATCTGGCCGCAGTAAGCTTGATCGCGGATGGCGCGACATTCAACCGGCGCGCGTAAATCCCGGCGCGTTGTTCAAACAGCCGTTGCGCCTCGTCCCGGTACCAGGAGGCCACTTTTTGCTCTATGGATACCGCATCCCCGACACCATCAACGAACACCCACAACTCGTTCCCGCGCCGTTCCAGCGGCGAGACGAACAGACTCTGCAACACGCGCAACACCAGCACTTCACCCAGGTAATCTATCGTCCCGCCATCCCGCCACAGAATTTCTACCGGTGCCCGCGCTTGCCATCCTTCCAGTTTTTCCACTACCCATCCGGCCTTGTCCTGCAACACGCTGAGCAGCCATTTTTCAGATGCGCGCAGCGGCACGCTCACGGTCAGGCCGCGGTCATCGATGCGCAGGCCGATACTGCGGCGTTTGCCGCTGCGCTTCAGGGTATAGGTGATGTGCTTGCCGGAGAGTGTTGCGGCACGCTGTTCAACACTGGGGATTGGCGGATTGCGCAATCGGTTGAACATCAATGTTCCAGATTCTGGATTTCCTGCTCGATCCATGCTTCGACGCGGGCATTGATCTGTTCCGCCTTCAGTCCCCGGGTCTCGATAGGCGCACCGATACTCATCGTGATCAGGCCGGGATGTTTGCTGAACGCGTTGCGGCCCCACAGCCGACCTGCATTATGCGCCACCGGAATCACCGGAACGCCGCTGCTGGCGGCGAGCAGCGCACCGCCGATCTTGTATTTGCCGCGCTGGCCGAACGGAATGCGCGTGCCTTCGGGAAAGATCACGACGCAGAAACCCTGTGCCAGGCGTTCTTTTCCCTGCCTCAGCAACTGCTTCATTGCTCCGGTCCCATCGCTGCGCTTGATCGCGATGGGACTGGTCAGCGCCAGCGCCCAGCCGAAAAAAGGAATCCACAACAGCTCGCGCTTCAACACCCAGACCTGCGGCGGAAAGACCACCTGCAGCGCCAGCGTCTCCCATGCCGACTGGTGCTTGCACAATATGACGCATGGCTGCTTGGGCAAATTCTCAATGCCCTTGACCTCATGGCGTATGCCGCATACCGCATGCAATATCGGCAGCATCATTTTTGCCCACAGCGAGATAAAGCGGTAGCGCGTCAGCCGGCCAAACGGAAAAGACAATAGCGCCAGTGCCGAAAAAACCGGCGTGATGATGATCTGCAGCAGCAAAAATACCAGTGAGCGTATCAAAAGCATATCAATTCATATTGCGGGGACGGTTAATCATTTGCGCTACACCAATTCCGCGGCCAGGGCCGACAGGCTCGCAAACACTTGCGTGCCTTCCGGCAATCCGCCGGCCGCCTGGGTCTTGAATCCCTTGCCGGTCAGGACCAGATAGGGTTGCGCGCCCATCGTTGCGGCCGATTGCAAGTCGCGCAACGAATCGCCCACCGAGGGAACTCCGGCAAGACCGATGTTATAACGCGCCGCGATCTCCTCCAGCATGCCCGTCTTGGGCTTGCGGCACAGGCAATGACTGTCGGCGGTGTGCGGGCAATAAAACACCGCATCGATGCGCGCGCCGACCAGCGCGCAGGCCTTGTGCATCTTGTCGTGTATCGCGTTCAGCATCGGCATGTCGAACAGGCCGCGCCCGATGCCGGACTGATTGGTCGCCACCACCGCCCGGTATCCGGCCTGGTTCAGGCGAGCTATCGCTTCCAGGCTGCCCGGTATGGGCTTCCATTCTTCCGGGTTCTTGATGAACTGGTCCGAATCAAAGTTGATCACGCCGTCGCGGTCGAGAATGATAAGTTGCATGGCTGATTTATCCCGGGGTCTCTAGGTTGCCAGTTTGGAAATGTCGGCGACGCGGTTCATCGCCATGCGCAAATCCTGCAACAGCGCAAGGCGGTTGGTTCGCAAATCCTTGTCGTCGACCATGACCATGACGTTTTCAAAGAACGCATCTACCGGCACGCGCAACGCGGCCAGAGCTTGCAAAGATGTGGAGTAATCACCTGCCGCGAATGCCGCCTCCGCCTTGGGTGCTATCTGAAGCAATGCCTGATGCAGGGTCTGCTCGGCGGGTTCTTGCAGCAGCTTGCTGTTTACTGCATCAACTTTCGCTCCCATTCCTTCCTTTTTGAGGATGTTGCCTACTCGTTTGTTGGCGGCGGCCAGTGCGTTAGCTTCCGGCAACACAGAGAAAGCGCGTACTGCCATTAAACGCTTTTGGACATCACTTAGATATTGCGGCAACACTGATAGTACTGCATCAATTTGAAGCGGTGTAAATGCGGCACGCAGATTTGCATTAGCGCTGTAGAACTGACTATTGCTTGAGAGTTCTGCCATTGCTTGCTCATCAAGCGACTCGATGGAAAGGTAAAACTTAACTCTCTCATAAATGAAGTTTTTGATTTGAACGGATGCATCCGTAATCACCCCGCCAAAGGGCTGCATCGCTTCTACAAGCAAGCCATCAAGGCCAAGCGGCAATTCTTTTTCAATCAGCATCCGAATCACGCCCAGCGCATGCCGGCGCAATGCGAACGGATCTTTGTCCCCGGTCGGAATTTGCCCGATACCGAACATGCCGACCAGCGTTTCCAGCTTGTCGGCCAATGCCACACAGACACCGACCATATTGCGCGGCAGCTCGTCACCCGCGAAGCGCGGCTTGTAGTGGTCCTCGATCGCAAACGCAATGTCGTCGCTCAAGCCATCATGCTGCGCGTAGTAGCGTCCCATGGTGCCCTGCAATTCCGGGAACTCGCCCACCATGTCGGTGAGCAAGTCGGCCTTGGCCAGCAAGGCGGCCTGTTCGGCTTGCATTGCTAGCGTATCACCGCCGAGTTGTTGACCGATGGCCTTGGCGATGGCACAGACGCGCTGCACACGCTCGCCCTGCGTGCCGAGCTTGTTGTGGTATACGACTTTGGCGAGGCCAAGCACGCGCGATTCCAATGTCTTCTTGCGATCCTGGTCGAAGAAGAACTTCGCATCGGCCAGGCGCGGGCGCACCACGCGCTCATTGCCGCCGATCACCAGGCTTGGGTCATCCGGACTGATGTTGGACACGATCAGAAATTTGTTGGTGAGCTTGCCTTTGCTATCCAGCAGCGGAAAATATTTCTGGTTCGCCTTCATCGTCAGGATCAGACATTCCTGCGGCACCTCGAGAAATTCCCTTTCAAATTTTCCGGCCAGCACATTGGGGCGCTCGACCAGCGCGGTCACTTCGTCGAGCAGCGCATCGTCCGCGATCGGCGTGAGGTGCTCCTTAGCAGAGGCCGCAGCAAGTTGCTTGGCGATCTCGGCGCGGCGTTTTGCAAAACCCGGGATTACCGCGCCTTCCATTTCCATCTGTGCTTCATAGCTGTCGGCATCGCGGATCACCACATGGCTGACGGCAGCCTCAAAGCGGTGACCCCGGGTTTTGCGTCCGGCGGCCAGACCCAGCACGCTGACCGGGACAACCTCAGCTCCATGCAGCGCAACCAGACCATGCACGGGACGGACAAAGTTGACGGTTTCCCATCCATTGCCTGATGGATTCGGATAGGTCATGACTTTGGCGATCGGGAGTTTGGCGAGCACTTCATCTATTGCCCTTTGCAAGCCTTCCGCCAAAGTCGCACCCTTCACCACGCTGTCGAAAAACAAGGCTTCCGTTTTCCCGTCCATTGCGCGCTTGAGTTCTGCAACGGCCGAATCATCCGCGCCCAGGCTGGCGAGTTTCTTGAGCAGGGCGGGAGTTGCCTGGCTGTTTGCATCAAGGCCGACCGCCACCGGCATCAGCTTTTGCGATACCGATTTATCGGCGGCCTTTCCCGCGACATCCGTGATGTGTACCGCGAGCCGTCGCGGGGAAGCATATGCTGTTGCCGCAACCTCATTCGCAGCCAGTCCCTGCGACTTGAGACTGGCGACCAGTAGTTCCGCAAAACTGTCGCCGAGTTTTTTCAGCGACTTGGGCGGGAGTTCTTCAACGAACAGTTCGACGAGCAGGCTCCGGTTCGTTGTCATTGCGCGGCTTCCTTTTCCATCTGCGCGATCGCTTCGTTGGCCCACTCGCGCGGTGCCATCGGAAACGGCGGGTCAAGTCGTCTGCGGCTTTCCTTGTAACTCTTGGCGACACTGCGTGCCAGGTTGCGGATGCGCCCGATATAGGCAGCACGTTCTGTCACCGATATCGCGCCGCGCGCATCCAGCAGGTTGAAGGTGTGCGCGGCTTTGAGCACCTGCTCATATGCGGGCAGCGCGAGCTGCTGTTCCATCAGGTGCTTCGCCTGTTTCTCATGGCTGCCGAACGCGCCGAGCAGAAAGTCCACGTCGCTGTGCTCGAAGTTGTAGGCCGATTGCTCGACCTCGTTCTGGTGATACACGTCGCGGTAAGTCACGCCCGCCGTCCAGGTCAGGTCGAACACGTTCTCCACGCCCTGCAGATACATCGCCAGCCGTTCCAGGCCGTAAGTGATCTCGCCGGTGATCGGCTTGCAGTCTATGCCGCCGACCTGCTGGAAGTAGGTGAATTGCGTGACTTCCATGCCGTTCAGCCACACTTCCCAGCCCAGGCCCCAGGCGCCCAGCGTGGGGTTTTCCCAGTCGTCTTCGACGAAGCGTACATCGTTCTTCTTCAGGTCAAAGCCGAGCTCTTTCAGCGAGCCGAGATACAACTCCAGAATGTTTGCCGGTGCGGGTTTCAGCACCACCTGGAACTGGTAGTAATGCTGCAGGCGGTTCGGATTCTCGCCGTAGCGGCCGTCCTTGGGACGGCGCGACGGTTGCACGTACGCGGCCTTCCAGGGTTCCGGGCCGAGCGCGCGCAGAAATGTCGCGGTATGCGAAGTACCCGCGCCGACCTCCATGTCGTAGGGTTGCAGCAAGGCGCAACCCTGTTTGTCCCAGTAATTCTGTAGTGTCAGGATGATTTGCTGAAAGGTAAGCATCGTGGGTCTTGTGCAATTGCAAACGCGCGCATTTTACTGGTTTTCCGCTGCCGTCGCCTGCACAACCTCGCCGCCATGCTGAAAATGGCGTTTTATGGCGCGGGGAATTCCATTCCGGTCTCTTGTGCATTTCCGCAGCCGGAAAGATTTTCCATCTTGTCAGTGCGCCGGGGATGGAAAGCGGGCGGGATGGTTCCATCCGCGCCTTGTCACCCGGCTGACCCTATCAATGCCAATTTCTCCGGGCGCTTGAGACTTTTTATTTGCAGCTCCCGTTTCAGCGCAGCCGACCTGTCGGCGCAATTCTCCACGAACACCACCTCCACGGGGATACGCGTTTTCGTGTACTTAGCCGCCGTGCCCGCGTTATGCGCCGCCAGGCGTTTTGCCAGGTCGTTGGTAATACCGGTGTAGAGCGTATCGTCCGCACAGCGCAGGATGTAGCACAACCAGGTCATCGTCTTGCCGCGACCCGGGATCCCGCCAGCATCAATGCGATCAACACCAGCACTGCGGCATTCCCCCAGCGCACATAGGGCGTGGTGCCCTGATAGCCCTGAGCCATGCCGAGCAGGACAGCTTCCCGGTGCTGCGGCAACTGTTGCAACACCTTGCCATCCGGGCCGATGATGGAAGTCACGCCGGTGTTGGTGGCGCGCAACATCATGCGGCCGGTTTCCAGCGCGCGCATTTGCGAAATCTGGTTGTGCTGCGCGGCGGCCTGGGAATGTCCATACCATGCATCGTTGGTAACATTTACCAGCAGGGTGGCC
>DAICZN010000059.1 GCA_027311105.1 Gallionella sp. | reverse complement strand
CAAGACCAAGATGCCTTTTTTTAAACCATCTGGATTGCCACGTCGGCTACGCCTTCTGATGGAACTACTGGTGGAACGACTAGCCATCCCACTAAGCAACCAGAAGACGGTTGCCAAGTGGCTGGTTATAGCCAATCGACTGGTGAAACAACTAGCCATCCCACTAAGCAACCACAAAACGGTTGCCAAGTGGTTGGTTATAAGCCAGCAAGCTGGCAAGTCGCTGGTTATCGCAATGACAGGTATTTGTGCCATCGCTCGCAGCTGAAGCCTTGTTGCAATGACGAGGCATTCCGGATTCCCCGAATTCGCGGGAATGATGTGCCGGTTTTTTAATTTCCCCTGACCGCATTCAGCAAGATGTGTCACTGTCATCAAATATGAAAATCTCAATAGAAAAGCAAATGTGATATTGGCCCTGCAGTTCGCTCCCGGTTACCCCTGCTGTCAAACCTTGATCGCCCGGGTCAGCAAATACTCGTGACGAACGACATTGTCGTGCATATACTCGCCCAGCACCGCATCCATCTCGCTGCGCCACGCTGCAAGCCTTGCCGGCTCTTGCTGCAAAGCCTGCACGGTACGAATGAAAGGACCGGCCTTGGCTTCCTGGAACAGGCGCAAATGCCTGGGGCTGAGCGCCGGGATACCCATCGTGCCCCGCTCAAAGTGCAGGCCTTTTACGCTTTCCCCCAGCCGTTGCCGCACGACAGCTACATCGCCCCACTGCAGCGGCGAAGCAACGCCCTGCGGCGGCGGGATATATTTCGCAATCAGGCTGAACTGGCGGCCAATCAGTTGCTCGCCTGGCCAGGTGGCGAAGGCGATGGTGCCGCCCGGCTTCAGCACGCGCAGCATCTCGCCCAGCGCAACTTCGGGCCGCGGCGCGAATATATGCCCGAACTGGCTCAACACGACATCGAAAGATGCATCCGGAAAAGGCAGCGCCTCGGCATCTCCTTCATGCCAGGCGATATCGTCAAGCTCGGCCAGCGTGGCGCTTACCCTCGCATGCGCGAGCAGCGCAGGGGTCAGGTCAAGTCCGGTCACCCTGGCGCCGATGCGCCGCGCCGTGATCGCAACCACTCCGGTTCCCGTCCCCACATCCAGCACCGCCTGGCCGCCGCTCACCCCGGCATAGCGCACCAGATGCCCGGCCACGGGTGTCGTGAAAACGGCCATGTCGCCGAAATTTCCCATCGTCCAGGTTTCGCGTTGTCTGGATTTGAATTCATTCATCGGGTCAATACTCATGCTTTCCTCTCTCAAAAAACGAACGAACAAATCCGGACAATAAAATTGCTGATATGGCTACCCGGGTTTCCGGAATAATTCGTCGAGAGGATTCGCGGCTGCGCGGGCATTTCCTGAAACGCGCACGGCGGTGAACTCTTCCTCGATATTGTCGCGATAGAAACTCCATGCCGCGCCAGAGTTGCTGAACCGGCGCCAGGCTTCTTCGCCGACGCCGCTGTATTGCAGCGTGCTGCCGTCGTCGAGTTGCACCTGCAGCAGGCGGGCGCGCTTATCGTAGCCGATGGCGCGCAATCTGCCCGAGTTGATCTTGATCATTTCCATGGCGCGGTCATTGTGCGTGGAATCCGGCATCGCGATCCTTCTCCGCACCGGCCTGCTGCTCAAGGTCTGATGCTCGCTTGAACGCCTGGTCGGCGCCCGCCGCGTCGCCTTGCGACACGCGCGCCCGGGCTATGACCCGCCAGTTTTCGGCTTGCACGCGATATTGGCGTCCGGAGAAACTGTTCGACTTGCGGGCCAGCGTGATCGCCTGCGCATACTGGCCCTGGGCCAGGCGCAGCTGCGCAAGCTCAAACCATAACCAGGGATTGCGCGGTTCGATGCGCAGCGCGCGCTCCAGCGATGCGCCGGCCGCTTCACTCTGCCCGGCATCGCTGTCGGTCTGCGCCCGGTCCAGCAGCGCGATCACGGCGCGGTTGCCCGACATCGCCGGTCTCGGCACCGGCGCAACGGCGGCACCAGGTTGCTGCGCCGCGGGCGAAACAGTTGCGGGCGCCGCGGCGGGTGTTGATGGCCGTGTTGCCACGCCCGCACATCCGGCAAGCAACAGCAGCCCTGCCGAAACAAAAAACCAAACGAATCTGTTTTTCAATTGAATAACCTCTGGAGCCAGTTTTTCTTCCGGGTATCCTGCTTGCCCCCGGATTTCACGTCGGGCTTCGCGCCCGGTTTCGCATCAACCCCGGGGGGGGCCGCGGGCCCAGATGACGCCGGACAGGGGGACATTAGCGCCGGTGCGGAACCCTTGATGAATGGCAGCGATATGCCCGCCTTGCAGCCTTCATCATAGCGCAGCCCGCTGACCGGATCGACATTGGCCATCTCGACCTCTTCCGGCATCGCGGGCTGCAGCGGCTCCGGCTGGATATTCTTCATCATCTCGCCCCAGACGGTCATCGCCCCCGAGGCGCCGGTCAGTCCCGTGGTCTTGCTGTCATCGCGGCCGACCCATACCACCGCCACGCGGTCGCCGGTGTATCCGGCGAACCAGCTGTCGCGCAGGTCGTCTGTGGTGCCGGTCTTGCCTGCCACATTCATTTCGGCGGGCAGCCAATTGACCAATGATTGCGCGGTACCCTCGCGCACCACGCCCTGCAGGGCCGCGGTCAGCAGATACACCGGCCCCGGCGGGGCGACCGGTTCGACGTTCAGCGGAAAGCGCTGCAGCGGCTTGCCGTCCGCCGTGACGATGGTGCGGATCGCGCGCAACGGCGTGCGGAAGCCGCCGTCGGCAAAGGTCTGGTAAAGCTGTGACACCTCGACCGGCGACAGCCCGAACGCGCCGAGCAGCGACGAGGCGAAAGGCGGTGGCTGCCGTTCGATGCCATACAGGGGCAGCTTGCCGAGGATACGCTCGACACCGAGTGCTATGCCGAGACGCGCGGTTGAAACGTTATAGGAATTGGCCAGCGCGGTGCGCAGCTGCACCTGTCCGTGGAACTGGCGATCGTAGTTCTTCGGTTTCCAGTCGGGGGTGCCCGGCTGGCTCCACAGCAGCGGGCTGTCATCCAGCGGCGTGATCAGCGTGTAGCGCTGCGGGTCTTCCAGCGCGGTCAGGTAAATGATGGGCTTCACCAGCGATCCGATCTGGCGCTGCGCATCGATGGCGCGGTTGTACCCGGCGTAACGCGCATCGCGCCCGCCCACCATCGCCTGTATCTCGCCGGTCTGCGTGCTGCTGACCACCACGGCCCCCTCCAGCGTATTGGAAGGTATCCTGCGCGCCTTCTCGATCGCCGTCAGGCGTGACTGCAAGGCCTGCTCGGCCTGGTGCTGGACGAACGGGTCCAGCGTGGTGAAGATGCGCAAGCCTTCGCTGCGCAGATCCTCCTCGCGATAATCGAGCTCCAGCTGGTGATGGACGAACTGCATGAAAGCCGGGTACGGCGAAGTGCCGGCGGGTGCGCGCAGCACCACACCCAGCGGCTTGCGGCGGGCCGCAAGGAATTGCGCCTGAGTGATGACATTCTGGCCCAGCATTTCCTGCAACACCACGTTGCGCCGCTTCATCGCCAGCTCCGGATGCTTGCGCGGGTCGTACACCGTCGGCCCCTTGACCATGCCCACCAGGGTGGCCATCTCCTGCAGCTCCAGCCGGTCGAGCGGGCGATCGAAATAGAAATAGCTGGCCAGGCCAAAGCCGTGGATGGCGCGGCTTGAATCCTGGCCGAGAAATATTTCGTTGAGATAGGTTTCGAGTATCTCATCCTTGCTGTAATGCATCTCCAGCAGCAGCGCCATCAGCACCTCGTTCGCCTTGCGCGTCAGCGTGCGTTGCGGAGTCAGGAAAAAATTCTTCACCAGTTGCTGGGTAAGCGTGCTGCCGCCCTCGATGCGCTGGCCGGTGACGGTCTTGAACAGCGCGCGCGCGATACCGCGCGGATCGATGCCCCAGTGCGTATAGAATTTGCGGTCCTCGGTCGCGATCAGCGCGGCGATCAGCGGCTTGGGAACCTGGTCGAGCCTGACCAGCTCGCGGTCCTCATTATGGCCGGGATAGATGCCGCCGATCAGCGGCGGCTCCATGCGCAACAGGGGCAGATCGGCATCAGGGTTGCCGCGCACCTGCAGCAGCGAAACCTTGCCGTCGGCGAACTCGACGCGCAGATGCTGCGCGGGCTGCGGGCCATCCCCGAACGCAAAGTCGCGGGTCGTGAACTCGACGCCATTCAGCGTGTTCTTGTAGGTCGCCGCCTCATCCGCCTGCGGGCTCTCGTGATAACCGAGAGACCTGAACTCATCGAGGAATTGCTCGCGCGCCAGTTTCAGTCCCGGGTACACCTCCAGCGCACGGCCGTAAACACGGGCCGGCAGGGCGAACTTGCGTCCGTCGAACGCGTCGCGGATGGTAACGTCAAGGTAGTAAATATAGCCGGACAGTCCCAGCAACAGCAGCAGCGCGGTGAGGCGCACCGCCTTGCCGGGCGAGTTGAAGCTGAAACGGGATTTATTCCGGTGCGGGGTTGAAAACATCATTAATGATTACCTGCAATGGGAAGGTTGTGCATATCTTAGACTATGGCGCGCAAGCTGCCCGGATTGATCCTGTTCATTTCCATCGCGGCAGCCGGAACTGTTCGAACCGGGCCGCTCAAATTGCAGCGAGCATCCCATGAGATTCCCGTTCCGCAAGGATGTGTGCGGTGTTTCCGTTGTTACACCTTTTCCCCGCCGAAGCAAACCACCTTGTTGCGGCCGCTATGCTTGGCATCATAAAGCGCGGCATCGGCTTCCGCCAGAACCGTCTTGAGTTCGGGCGCGGCGTCTGGCCGGCAGCACGACACACCGATGCTGACTGACAGGGATATTTCCCCGCATTCGGTGTTCAGCACCGTGGATGCGATGGTTTCCCGCAGGGACTCGGCCAGCTCCAGCGCGCCGGCGGCGCCGGTGTCCGGCGCAACCACGCAGAATTCCTCACCGCCGTAACGGCCCAGATAATCGTACCCGCGCAACCGCCCCGCAAGCAGCGCGGGAATTTTGGACAATACCTCGTCCCCTGCCTGGTGGCCGTGGGTATCGTTGATGAGCTTGAAGTGGTCCACGTCTATCATCAGCAACGCCAGCGGCAGGCCGTTGCGCCTGGCCAGCGCATGCTGCGCGTAATCCATCAGCGCGCGCCGGTTGGGTATCTGGGTGAGGCTGTCGGTCATCGCCAGCAGCATGATTTCCCGGTCGGTGCGTTCCTTGACCAGTAGCACGAAACCGATCGAACCGAGCAGCGCGGTCGACATCGCGGCGATAAAGGCGATGATCTGGATAGGCTGAACCGCCGCCGCGTTTTGCGGTTGGGCAAAGTCGGTGTGGCCGGACAGGGCAATGGCACCGCGCAGCCCCAGCACCAGGACAAGCATCACTATCCCGCCGAACAGCAGTCGCCATGCCTGGCCGGAACGGGTTTTCCGGTCGGATAGCAGGGCCCGCGCAATCAGCACCATCTGCAGGGCATAAATGGCACCGTCCCAGATGAAGCGGCCGCGTATGTCCTCCGGCAGGATCGCCGAAATCACCAGTATCAGCGCAACCGGGGCCAGGTACTGCCAGCGCGACAATTGGCGTTGCTGAAATTCATGAACCGCAACCAGCATCAGCGCATATGATGCGGCCAGGAACCCGTTTGCGGCAATGACCGAAAGGAAATCGGGAATCGTGCCGCGCGCGGCAACCAGCCCCCAGGTCAGGGTTTGCAGGAACATCGCCGCTGCCCACTTGCCCATGCCATCGCCCGTTCTGCCACCGCTCCGGCAGGTGGCGGCAACAAACATGCCCAGCACCGACAAGCCGCAGGTCAGGATCAGCGAAAACAGCAGCGTGCGCGGGTCCAGGTTCATGGAGTCAGGAAACCATAAGGATGAGGATATTTATCGGTGGCATCACCACCCGGTTAGCTTATACAGTGCAACGTTGCCGGTGCGGGACAATTTCCCCGAAACATGAACCGGGTAAAAGGGGAATCAGCTCCGGCACCCTTCATGTCCTGAGGCATCACGAAATCGCTGCGCTGCCGTCTACGCTGATTTTTTGCCGGACGGTTTTCACCTACTGCGACCTGCACATCGTGTGGACTTTTTCCAGCGCACCCATCAGCCGTGCCGCGTCGTCCTGTGTACCGACGATGTAAAGCACCCTGATCGTGTCGGTGTCATAGACTTCGGT
This sequence comes from Gallionella sp., assembly GCA_027311105.1. Taxonomy (GTDB): domain Bacteria; phylum Pseudomonadota; class Gammaproteobacteria; order Burkholderiales; family Gallionellaceae; genus Gallionella. The sequence goes on along the minus strand of DAICZN010000059.1, from coordinate 5,818 downwards.
GACATTATTGACGACGTCTATCGGATATCCATACCCATCCACTATCCAGTAATAATCGCTGGGTCCCGACAGGGAGGCAGAATCCCCTTCTGATTGATATTTTGTGTACTTGCCCTTGATCCCGAGCAGCACCGAAATCGAAATGCTGTTGCCGCCTTCGCGCTTGGGCTTTTCAAAATAGACCGCCACCCCGCCGAGATCCCCGGCCCTGGAAGACACCTCTCCCATAGTGCCGAACGACTTGCGGGTGATCTTCCGGAAATCGATTGCTGAATCGATCCTGAAATCTTTCCGCGAGGTAATCATGTTGCCGAAGTCGATATGCAACTGCTCCTCGACAAGCAGGCGGCAGCCGTCGAATTTTGCGTTCCTTGCTATGCCCTCGGGCTTCCTCGAGGGCGTCGCAGGTACAACAGCCTTGTCCAATATATCCACGACCAGTTGCTCTGCCTGATCGAGCGTGAAATTGCCGGTCGGTTGAATCGCCGGCGCGGGTGCCAATGCAGCAGCCGGGGCTGCAACGGCGGGGGCAGTCACGGGGGCAGTCGCCGGAGCAGGCGCGGCTTCCGGTGCCGCCGGGGCAAGCTCCGCGCTCACCAGGGTTCCCCCTTCAGCGGCGCATGCCTCGGCCGGAAGCTGCACCAGCGACCCGCCCCTGAGCCTGCAATAGGTTTCCATGTCCGCCGCATGGCTGGCGCCGAACGGCGCGAGGGCCAGCGCTAAAAGAATGGCAAGGCGAAAATGTTTCGTTAACATGTTTGAACTCCCTGGTTTGTATTCATCGTGACTTCTGGAAATGCTGCCAGACTGTTTACAACAATCGGATATCAGCCCGGGCTAAAACCGCGGCCTGCCCCTATTTTATATTTCCCGGCGATTCAATATCGACCCTGCGTCTTGTTGATGTAATTGGAAAGCTGCTGGGTTTCCTGGTTCATCCGCATCAGATTCGCGTGGGTGACCCGAAACAGCGCGCGCATCACCTTGTAGGCCAGGCGCGGGTGTGCATCCACCACGGTATCGAAAGCCTCAGGGGTGAGCATGTAGGCCGTGACATCGCCGACCGCACGCAGGGTCGCCTTGCGCGGCGACCGGTCGACAAACGCGCGGGTTCCGGCGCATTCGCCAGCTGTCATGGTGTGCACCAGGTTCTGCGTGCCGTCAGGGGCGGCACTGATGACGCCGATCTTGCCGGAGGCGAGGATGTACAGGGTCTGGTCGGCTGCGCCCTCGCTGACGATCAGTTCGCCATCCTTCAGCTGGCGCACGCCCATGACCTCCGCCAGAATTTTGGCTTCCTCCTCGGTAATTTCCGAACATACCGATGATTTGCCGATCAGCCTGTAGTCTGCTTTATTGCTCATTTCAAGGTGCTCCTTTCCATGTCTGCCGCCGAACCGGAACTGTAACCACATAAACACTGCTGATGAAGGGCGCCATCTTAACGCGATAACGAAAAAAAAGCCGCTGCCGCGAGAGGCTGGCCTTATTCGGGCTCCATCCCCATCCCGCCGTGCCGGGTTCACCGGCTTTCGCAGGTGGTGGTTTGGTTCGCTGCCAGTTAGAATGGTGAGAGACAAAACGATATGACCATTTTAATTTGGGGAAACCTGGATGAAACACTGGAATACAAAATATCCCGAAAGATTCAACCTGGATTCGGTCGGGGATTACAAAAAATGGCGCGATGAAAAACTGGCTGCTTATCCGAAGAGTGTAGGCGAGCTGGTGGTCGAGCTGGGAGATATGACTGCAATAACAGAAAATGAAAAAGGCAAAATAAAAGAACTCGTGGAATTGGCAAATATGTGCGTTTACACGGCGGGCTCTGCCGATCTGAGCATGGATTCCCTGCTTGCCCTGGGCAGGCAACTCGGGGTTTCCGACACGGACAAAGCCAGGCGCCACTCCGGCTCCGACGAATTGACGAATTCGGGCATTTTGAACAATGCCATTCCGTTCACGACGAGGCATGTCCGCTGGCATACGGATGCCACTTATTTCGGCTCCGACAAGACAATACAGGCCCTGTTCCTGCTGTGCAAACGGCCGGCTGTTGAAGGGGGAAGCAACAAGGTGCTGGATCATGAAATCATGTACATACTTCTTCGCGATAAAGATCCCGATGCACTCGGGGTGTTGATGAACAAGAATTGTTTCAAGTACAAGAACCCCAAGACCGGGGAAATTGCCGGGCATCTCGGGGGCAAGGTGTTCTGGACGAATTCTGACGGAAACTTGTGCCACCGGTTTTCATTCAGGCAAATGGACATGGCCTGGTCTGATGATGCTGATGTCGGGGCTGCCAGGGCGGTGCTGGAATCCATGATGCTGGCCGAGTCCGGGTACGTGATCGAAGGCAGGCTGGAGTCCGGGCTGGGGCTGGTTTCGAACAATGTGCTGCACACCCGGGAAAAACTTGTGGACAGCGAGGATGACGCACAAAAGAGGCTGCTGTTCAGGACAAGATTTTATGACCGGGTCAATCTCAACTATTGAGGTTTTCATATTTGATGACAGTGACACATCTTTCGGAATGCGGTCAGGGGAAATTAAAAAACTGGCACGTCATTCCCGCGAATTCGGGGAATCCAGAATGCCTCGTCATTGCAACAAGGCTTCAGCTGCGAGCGAAGCGCGGCAGAGGCGAAGCCGACGCGGCAATCCAGCAACACCCTGTCATTGCGATAACCAGCGACTTGCCAGCTTGCTGGCTTAGTCGATTGGCTATAACCAACCACTTGGCAACCGTCTTCTGGTTGCTTAGTGGGATGGCTAGTCGTTCCACCAGTAGTTCCATCAGGAGGCGTAGCCGACGTGGCAATCCAGATGGTTTAAAAATGCATCTTGGTCTTGCTGGATTGCTTCACTTCGTTCGCAATGACGGCAAGGGTGTCGTGAATTATGGAAGTATCAATAATCAGCCATTGGAAACTGTTCCCGATTGTTCTATCGGGATTCAACCTGTTATCATCCCGTGAAACCCGGTCACACAATTTCAAGGGCCCGCGTAATTCCACCGGCCCGAGCAATTCTGCTGGCGCCATCCATGAATCCAATCCAGGCAAACGCATGACCGAACAATTTATCAACGTTGGCTCACTGATCAAGGACGCGAATGACGGCCTGACTGCGGAGGAAATAGCAGGGCTGAAAATGCAGCTGACGGAAAAAATACAGCAGCTCGGCACGCTGGCTGACTCCGACCATATGCTGCGCGCCCGGCTGCAATTGGACATCGCCGAAATCCTGAACACGCTGGAACGCAAGAAAGAGGCATGGGATATCGCACGCGAGGCATTTGCAATATCCATGCAACAAGGCTCCTGGCAGGATGCCGTCGAGGCGTGCGACGTGCTTTATCAGGCCGGCCATGCAGATTCCATCGCGGTGCTGGGCATGGGCATCTGGCTTGCCATTACCTTTCCGGTCGATCCGGAACTGACGGTGGCGATGCTGGTCCATGCGATCGACGCAATGCCGGATGATTCGGACGGTGCCGCGGTGGCGGCGATCACCGGGCGCTATGTGGTCGATCTGCGCGCCGGGGACGACAAGCATGAGAGCCTGGGTTTCCTTGCCGACAATCTCATTGCGATGGTGGCCAAACGCCACAGCCGTGTTCAGGACCAGAATGCGATGAACCTGTGGCTGGACAAGCTGGAGCTGCGTGATCCTCTGGTGTTCCTGCCGCGCATGGCACTGGTTGTGGATACCATCGTCGGGGACAAATGGTGGTTTGACCGTGATGTGTTGCGCGACAGATTGCCCGAATAGGATAAGCCCGGCTTGGGCCGGGACACGCATATATCCGCGCGATCAATGGAGTCTGTCCACATCCATTGCTTGCATATTTGAATCGAAACTATAACTAGCAGAGGAAATGTCATGCCCGGTTTACTCCCCAACGTTGATCCCGATGGATTGCTTGAGTTTTCGGTTGTATATACCGACCGATCCCTGAACCACATGTCCGGACAATTCCAGCAGATTGTCAAAGACATATCTGCCGTTTTCAAGGAGGCTTACAGCGCCCGCTCCGCGATCATCGTTCCCGGCAGCGGCACATTCGGCATGGAATCGGTTGCGCGCCAGTTCGCTCAGGATCAAAAATGCCTGATCGTACGCAATGGCTGGTTCAGTTATCGCTGGACCCAGATACTGGAAATGGGAAACATCACGAAGGATGCCCATGTGCTCAAGGCAAGGCAGGCCGGCAGCTCCGCCACAGGCAGCTTCGCGCCGCCCCCGATCGGGGAAGTTGTCGCCTTCATAAAAAAGGAAAAGCCGGCGGTCGTGTTTGTTCCCCATGTTGAAACATCCTCGGGGATCATCCTGCCGGACGACTATGTGCAGGCAATCGGCGCAGCGGTTGAATCCGTCGACGGAATATTCGTACTGGACTGCATCGCTTCGGGAGCAATGTGGGTAGACATGAAAAAATGCAACGTCGACGTGCTGATCTCGGCCCCGCAAAAAGGCTGGAGCAGTTCACCGTGCTGCGCAATGATAGCCCTGGGCGAACGCGCCCGCGAGAAGATCGACCACACCCAAAGCAGCAGCTTTGCGATGGACCTGAAAAAATGGCTGCAGATCATCGAGGCTTATGAAAACGGCGGCCATCTTTACCACGCGACGATGCCGACGGATGCCTTGAAGATCCTGCGCGACAACATGAAGGAAACGCAGGCACTCGGTTTCCCGGCAACCAGGGAAAAACAGATCGATCTGGGCAGGAAAATGCGTGCCTTGCTTGAATCGAAAAACTTCATGTCCGTTGCGGCGCCGGGCTTTCAGTCACCCGGGGTCGTGGTGAGCTATACCTCCGACCCCGACATTCAGAACGGGAAGAAATTCCTCCAGAAGGGACTGCAGATCGCCGCGGGCGTGCCTCTGCAATGCGATGAAAGGCCGGACTTCCGGACATTCAGACTGGGTTTGTTCGGCCTTGAAAAATTGCAGAATGTCGATCGAACCGTTGCCGATTTCAAGAATGCGCTTGACCGTATTGACCACCATTAATTTTACCGAATAGCCAAATGAAGGATTAAAGGGGCGGGCCTCGCAATTGTATTGCCGAAACTCGTTCATCCGACCACCTCAGAAAAGTATTGCGACGCAGGTCCCTTTGATTTATTTACCCTGTCAATCCGGTATCTCCGGCTCGACGAGATTCGCGAGTTGTGCGAGCGACTCCTGCCAGCCGAGATAGCACATCTCGAGCGGGATCGCCGCGGGTATCCCTTCCTGCACGATGGCGATCTCGGTTCCGCACGACACCTGCGTCAGGGTCACCGTCGTCTTCATTTCCCCGGGCAGGTTGGGGTCGTCGAACTTGTCCGAATAGCAGATCGTTCTGGAGGGCACGAGCTCGAGATACTCGCCGCCGAACGAATGGCCGTTGCCTGTCGTGAAGTTCGTGAACGACATGCTGAAAGTGCCGCCGACCCGTGCATCCATGTGGTGGACCTTGCAGGTGAAGCCGTATGGCGGCAGCCACTTTGCCATTGCCTCCGCATTCAGGAAGGCCTTGTAGATGCGCTCCGGTTTTGCACGGAGTACGCGATGAAGCCGGATGGTGCCTGTGGACATGGTCTATTCTCCTTTGGATTCTCCGATTGGTGTGGTTGGGTTTATTGTAATAAAAAAAGATTAGGGCTCCGTCCCTATATCATTCCAATTCCCTGCTGACCGTTGATTCGCTTCGTTCCAGCACACTGGCAATATCGCTTTGTGTGTGTCCCATCTTCTTTAGTACGTAAATCTGGTATCGTTCTTCTCGGGTGAGGTGTGTGTAGTTCATCTTCGCAATTTCGAC